>JASHTD010000038.1 GCA_030040725.1 Candidatus Sulfotelmatobacter sp.
ATTCTTCCCGTACGTGCCGCGCGTTTTCGGCTAGGCAGCGCGCTGTTTAAGCATCTCGCCCTCGAGCGCTGGATGGAGGCGCGCGAACTGCACAAACATGCCATGCGCAACCGTTCCCAAACTTCATTGCATGCATTGCGCATCGGAATCAAGCGGTTTCGCTACATCGTGGAAAATTTTCTTCCCGCCGAACACAAATCCTGGAGCAACGATCTTAAAGAAATGCAGGATTTGCTTGGTGAAGTGCATGACCTGGATGTGCTCTGGTCGACCGCGATTTCGTCCCATATTTTCCCGGATACCCAGTCGCGGAAGCTTTGGCACGAGCGCATCCTCGGCGAGCGCGAGCGGCGTATCGCGCGCTATCGCGAAAAAATGGTTGGTCCCGATTCTCTTTGGAACGTATGGCGCGCTGCGTTGCCGCACGGAAAGCAAATCGAAGTCCTTGCCCTGAGACGAATGAAACTGTGGGCGGGCGGACTTGACCCCGATTTCCCGCACTCCGAGCACGTCGCCGCCCTTGCTCTGCAGCTTTACGACGGGCTCTTGCGCCTATCGTGGCAACCGGCCGTGGATTCCGCTTCTGCCCGCTCCAGTTTGCTCGCTGCCGCCCTGTTTCACGACATTGGGAGGTCGCACGGCGAAAAAGATCATCAGAAGAAGTCGGTCAACCTAATCCGCAGCCATCCCAGTCCCCTGGGGTGGAATGAAAAAGATCTGCAGCGCGCGGCCATCGTCGCCCGCTTTCACCGCGGTGTTTTGCCCACAAGACAGCACAGCTTGTTGCGAGATCTGCTCCCCGACGAGCAGAAAGCGACGATTCAGCTGTCTGCGATTCTGCGTCTTGCCAACGCTTTCGACTCCACCCACGATGGACGCGTCCAGCATCTGCAATTGGAAACTTCTCAAAATCACCGTGTGCGTCAGAAACAAGCCAAACACCTGAAGCGGGCATCAAACGGATTTCTGCGCCGCGCCATGGCTCTATCCGCTCACGAGCCTTTGATCATCACGGCCGAGGGTTATTCACCCACAGGACCCGTGGCTCAAACTATCGCCGCCGAACGCCATTTGCTGGAGACCGTTCTGCGCAGGCCGATTATGGTAAGGCCGATGAGAAATGCAGGCGCATCTCAAAACTAATGTTTGCGGTGCGGTTTTCGAAACATGCGCGAATCGTACCGAAGAAGTTCGGGGGCGCGTAGACGATTTTTCTGAAACCCGCATGTGCCGGATTCAGCAGGCAATTGCTCTCATTCGGCGCAAGAACTGAAGGGACCCACAGCAAACAGTGCTCTCTGCGTTCTGCAAATTGATCGCCGAATCGCGCCAGTTCGGCAGGCGCGGCCGCGTCACGCCAGTTGTCCGGCAGGAGCTTTCGGTCGATTATCTCAGCTTCTAATTCCTCGGGGACGTCGGCGGCAGCGAGAACGAGATCGTCCGGCGGTTCGTCCTTGTCCAGGTGAACGAAATACTCAAGCATCGCGAGGGATTGTTGCTCCGAGGCATAGCTTAAGCGAACACCGGGGCTCGACCAGCGTCCGCCGTAGCGGTAGGCTCCTTCGCCGTCAAAAGGATTGCCCGCGAACGCTTTGCGCAGAACGCGATAGATTCGCCTCAACTGATTCCGCCATAAGCGATGCGGCCGAGAACATTCTCCACCTGGCGCGCACCCGCCTCCGTGTCGATCGCCGCGACCGGCGCCAGGCCGCCCAGTGCGCGATTGGGCCGCTTCAGCCAGCGCCGCGCACGCTCCTGATCGCCCAGATAATCGCCGGCAATCGCCACCAGTCTCGCGAGCCGATACAGCCGGTCCGACTCATAACGCGCCAGCTTTCCGCTGCGCCGGCGGCGTTGCAAGCTGCGCGCCGAAAGATCAAGTGCAGCGGCGAGTTCTTTCAGCGTTAGTCCCGAAGCGCGCATTACCCGCTCGACCACTGCCGGTGGAAATCCGTCGCGAATCGCCTCCCGCATGTCGCGATCGTTCGATAAGGAACGGCCCAGGGTCCGTCTGCCGCCCAGTTCCGCGACTACCGCTTGCAGCTCGTTTACCATTTGTCGCCCATTATAGCGACAAATGTCACATTGGACAAGATGCACCGCTGGCGGCCGCGAAGCTTCCCAGTCACTTCCGTTTCGATGGAAACAAGGCTAGAAACGATCTGTCGTGACCCACTCCCAACTGGTTGAAAAAGCCGTTCGCTGGCTGCGCAGCTATCGCTGCGCCGTAGTGCTTTCCGAGCAGGCCTGTGCGAGTGGCGAAATGCCCGATGCCATCGGCTGGAAGCGCGCCTGCCATTCCGTGCTCGTCGAATGCAAAGTTACTCGCTCCGATTTTCTCGCCGACCGCGCCAAGCCTTTTCGAGTTAAACCGCAGCATGGTGTCGGTTGCGAGCGGTTCTATCTGGCTCCGCCCGGATTAATCCGCTGTGGCGAATTACCTAAGGGGTGGGGATTGCTTGAATGCGGCGCGGGTAAAGTTGAAATCACGCATCCCTCCGCCAAAGACCTTCGCAGCGCCACGGGCTTCCGCTACGAGATGAATCTGCTTCTGGCCAGCCTGCGCCGGGTCGAATTGCGCATCGAGCCGCAGTCCATTACCGATTTTTTGAAGTGGAAAAACCGCATGGCGGAATACAATCGCGGCAGCCTGCCCGAAGGCCTTGTGGCGGCGGCAAATGAGTCCAACGCCTTTCTGGAGCCAGAGATCTCAGCAGCCGATTGACGTCAAGTATCCAGCGAGTACAATCTCTGGGACCGTAACCGCTTGAGCCGCAAGAAAGATCAAAAGAGAAAGATATGGGTGGGCTGATCCCCTTAAGTGACGCCTCGCGCCGTCCCCTGCGCTTCCCGGTCGTCACAGCGCTGATTGTCGCGATCAACGCCTTCATTTTCCTCCTGGAATTGGCATACGGTGACGCCTTCGTGCTTCGCTGGTCCGCGATACCTGCCAATATTGTCTCCGGCCATGGTTGGATCACAATCCTGACTGCCATGTTCATGCACGGCAGCTGGTCGCACATCATCGGCAACATGATCTTCTTTTGGGCTTTCGGGCCGGAGATGGAAGATACGATGGGTCGCGGACGCTACCTGATTTTCTATCTGGCTGGTGGCCTGGTGGCGATGATGGCCCAGATCCTGGCGAGCCCTCATTCTTCGGTTCCTAACCTGGGCGCGAGCGGGGCGATCGCCGCCGTGATGGGAGGGTTTATTGTTACTTATCCTCGCGATCGCATCAAATCCGTTCTATTCATTTTTGTCTTTTTCAAAGTTACTTTCATTCCGGCGGTGCTGCTGATTGGTTTTTGGTTTCTCACCCAACTGGTGCACGCCGGCGCAGTAATACAGGTGCAGACCGGTGGAGTTGCGTACATGGCGCATGTCGGGGGCTTTATTTTCGGGGCCCTTACCGCCCGGTTATTCGAGAGGTCGACACGAGTAAGGGATTACGACTGAGCCTCCATTGGGGGAGCCGAGAAGCTCGCTCCGTCGTTGCAAAAAATCAGTGCGGCTTATTCATTCCCCTCGGCAGTATGGATGGCCAGCGTTCCCGAGTGCGGCGCTTCGTCTTCAGTTCCGAATATCCAGATATTTCCCGGCGATGGCCTCACCCCGGCAAACAAGAGATCTGACAGAAAATTACCTTCGCTTGGGTCCGGACTCGGCGCGATCGTCCACGCATTCCCGTCGTAGTGCAGAAGCAGAGTTGCCTGGTGTCCTGAGCCGTCGGCTGCAAAGCACGAGCCAAACGCCCAGATATCAGTGGGAGAATTTGCCGTTAATCCAAACAACCGATTCGATTGATAAATGCTGTTCGGTCCGACGTTAGGGCTGGGGACTATGCTCCACTTTGTCCCATCGTAGTGTTCGATCAGCGTCAAGGTTGCAGCCTCTTGCGGAGGCGGCACGGGAGTGGAGAATCCTACTGCCCACACATCATTGGGTGCCAGGGCCAGAACTCCGTTCAGTTGATTCGCTCCGTTGCCTACGTCTGGCGTAGCAACCTGTTGCCAGCCTGTGCCGTTGAAGTGCAAAGCCAGCGTGCCGCTGTCATCATTCTCTGGCCCGTTGAACCCAACGGCCCACACGTCATTGGGCGCATCGGCCGACGCTCCGTCCAGAAACGCATCGCCCGATTCCAAAGTCGAAAAGGTCCATGCCGTGCCATTCCAGTGTTCGAACAGGAAGAAAAGTTCCTCTTCATCGACCAGCAGGCTGCCGATGGCCCAAATGTCGTTGGCCGAGGTGTAGGCCATGCCGAACACGCTCGGCCGCTCTTCGGCGTTGAACTTCGGCCCAGGAAACACGCTCCACTGCGTTCCGTTCCATTGTTCAATGACCTGTCCCGGATTCGCCAGGCCGACGTTAATCGTTCCGGCAGCCCACGCGAGGGTCGGAGAAATATCAACCACGCCGGCAAGGTAACCTGTGTTATCGCCTCTGATTTTGGGAGCCGGGAATGCCGTCCAGTTCGTGCCGTCAAAGTGGATCGTCGACTGCCCCACAGCCCAGATGTCCACTGGAGAAGATGCCGATGCGGCCTGCAGCCCGTTATCGAAGTTTTCGTTTGGTGTAGGCACCACCTTGAAGATCGAGCCCGTTTGAGCCAGCGATGGAATGACTGAAAATGAAGAAGCGATGAACCCGGCAAGCAGAGCTGTCTTTATGAATTTCATAGATTCTCCTGACTGAATTGCATTCTTGAAACCGGCAAAAAGCATGAATTCTTAGTCGCCCGACGTGCAACATTACGGCGCCAGGAATCTTCGATTGTCAGGAAATTGTAATTTTTCTATGAATGTGGGGGCGGTCGTGGTCCGGAAGAGAGCGTGTTTGCGCCTACAACTCCCGCCGGCCTTCCATGGCCTTCAGCATGGTGATCTCGTCGGTGTATTCGATGTCGCTGCCCACCGGAATGCCCATGGCTATGCGCGTAACTTTGATGCCGGCGCGCTTGAGCTGCTGCGAAAGGTAAGTGGCTGTGGCCTCGCCTTCCACCGTCGGATTAGTCGCAATAATCACTTCATCCACGTTCCCGGCGTCCACGCGCGCAATCAGGTTGGAGATGCGTAACTGTTCCGGGCCAACCCCGTGCAATGGGGAGATGGCTCCATGCAATACATGAAAAACGCCGTTGAAGTGCTTGGTTTTCTCGATGGCTGCAATGTTCGTGGGCTCTTCGACCACGCATACCAAGCGCTGGTTGCGCGTGGCACTGGTGCAATATACGCAGGGGTCGACGTCGGTGATGTTGTTGCACGCTGAGCACAGGCGCAAACTGGCTTTGACGTCGCGGACGGCCGCGGCCAGCGCCTCGGCATCATCATCGCTCGAGCGAAGAATGTGAAAAGCCAGGCGCTGCGCACTTTTCGAGCCGACGCCCGGAAGCTTCTTCAACTCATCGATCAGTCGCGACATGGGTTCGGCGAATCGGGACATGTGGGTGTCTCAATGGCTGGGAAGCGTGTACTCGAAATCGTAGGAATGCTTGCCGTCCGCCGCGATTGTGATGTTCATCTGGCCGCTGATGCCCGTTAGCTGCCCAGTACCGGAGTCGGGAACAACATTAATCGATAAGCTGCGTCCAGCTTTGCTCATGAGACCGGTGTGGTGGAGAGAAAAACTTCCCGATCTTCCATTCAAAGTACCGTGGAAGGTTTCAATCGCGACATATGCTCCGGAAGATTGCGAACTGCCGGTGGCGAGCATCTCTCCTTTCGCACTCCCCTCGAGCTCGCCGTGGTAATGCTTGTCGATCAGCAGACGGCTGACACCGTCGACCGATTTGTCATCCTGAGGAGTGATTGTTACATCGAAGGGCCCGGTGGCATGCATGCTAGAAGTATCTTTCTCGTCCGATTTTGCCGCCTGCGTCAGCGACTGACGCGACATACCGCAAAACGCGAAAAATGCCAGTAAGAGAAGCGTTCGTGGCATCGAATGACCAAGTCGAATCATGGATTCTGTTTTTGCCCGGAATAGCTCGCGCTCACAGCCCGCCGATCCCCAATCCGCCAAGCATTCCGCCAACCGTTGATTGCAATTGTGCATCGATCTTTCGCGCAGCTTCGTTTACCGCCGCGAGCACCAGATCCTGCAGCATCTCTACATCGCCCGTCTTCATTGCCTCCGGGTCAATGTGCAGGCTGAGCAGTTGCTTCCGGCCGTCCATCCTCACCGTGACCGTGCCACCTCCGGATGAAGCTTCGACGACCGACTCCTGCATTTTCTTCTGCAGAGCCTCATACTGCGCTTTGGCTTTCGACATCAATTCCTGCAGATTGAAGCCGCCCATGGTTAGCGCTTCTCCTTGTAATCGATCACGGTGCGAATCTGCGCGCCGAATTTTTCCTGCAACCGCTGCACTACGGCATCATTTTCGGCGCGGCTACGGCCGCTCGCAACCTGCGTCCCGTTTGGTTTTGCTCCGCCGTTGCGGTTTTCCGAAGCTGCGACGTTTGCGCCAGGAACAATTTTCAGCTTGATCGCTTTGCCAAGAACTCCACTGGCTGAAGCGATCGCCAGCCGCCGTCCATCCGCGCCCAGCGACAGATCGACGACGGTTTGCGATTCTGCAACCTTGATCACCAATTCATTGCCGTTCACCGACCATTCACCGGCCTCGAGCATTGAGAGCAGAATCCGCTGATTGCCCTCGGCCAGCGCCTGCAGAACCGCTTGCCGAAGCCTTTCCACGGAATCTGCCGGTTCCTGAATTTCCTTTGCATCGTTGATAGTCGAGGACAAACTCACGGAGTCAATCTGCTGAATCGCCCGAGCGCTCAGCGCCTCGGAAGGCATCTCTTCCGGATCGGCGAGTGCATTGGCGCCCATCACTACCCTTGCTGGTCCGCTTCCACCGGCTGCCACACGCGAAGCACCGGGTAACGCATCGCCGGAAGAATCCTGCCGCGGGCCGCTCTTGCGAGCCGAGTCAGCGGCGAACGGGGAAACAAAAGTCGGCCGCGCTGCGGGCTCGCTTTTTCGCGGCTCGGCGCTGCTTGACGTCGATCCGACAATTGCCGGCCGGGCGGTTCGCGCCCCGCCAACACCGCTCGACAAATTCGCTGAAGCTGCTGCGTCGCTGAGCAATTGCTCGATGGGAAGCAATCGCTGCGCGTGCGCCATCTTCAGTAACCCGAGCTCGAGATGAAAGCGCTGCTCCTGCTTGTATCCCAGTTCGCTGTGCGTGCGCAGCATGATTTGCAAATGGCGAGTGAGATCTTCCTCGCTGAATAGCTCCGCGACCCGCGCCACGCGCTCGCGCTCTTCGCTCGACATCTGCAGCAGGGAAGAGTTTTTGCCTGCAATCTGGGCGACAGTTGCATTCCTCAGGAAGCGCACCATCTGCCGCGCGAAATGGGTTGGGCTGTGGCCTTCGCTGATGAGGTGGTCGACTTGCCGCAGAATCTCTTCGCTCGTGCCGCGAGCCACGGCCTGCATCACTTCCTCAAGAACATGGGCTGGAGCCGCACCCACCAGGTTGCGCACCGAATCGGCCGTCACGGTTCCACCGCAGCAAGCGATCGCCTGATCGAGAATCGAAAGCGCATCGCGCATCGATCCATCGCCTGCTTCGGCCAGCAGAGCCAGCGCATCGTCATCCGCGCGGATTCCTTCGCGCCCCACGAGATCGCGCAACTGCCCGACGATGTCATCGAACTTCACCGCGCGAAAACTGAAATGCTGGCACCGCGAGCGAATCGTTTGCGGGATATCTTCCGGTTGCGTCGTCGCCAGCATGAAGACGATATGATCCGGCGGCTCTTCCAGCGTTTTCAGCAACGCGTTGAAAGCTGCGTCCGTGATCTGGTGCGCTTCATCGAGAATGTAAATCTTGAAGCGGTCGCGCGCCGGGCGATAGCGGGCAGCCTCGCGCAGTTCGCGGATTTCGTCGATTCCGCGATTAGTGGCCGCGTCAATCTCAATTACATCGACCGAGTTTCCCGCGCGAATTTCCGTGCAGGACTCGCACACCCCGCAAGGCTCGGCCACCGGCTTGTCGTCTGTTTTTAAGGACGACCGGCAATTCAGCGCCGCCGCCAGAATGCGCGCTACCGTCGTCTTGCCGATCCCGCGGTGTCCGCTGAAAATGTAGCCGTGAGCCGTGCGGCCTTGTTCAAGTGCATTTTGCAGGGTGCGGGTGACGTGCTCTTGCCCGATAACCTCGGAGAATTTCTGAGGACGGTATTTGCGCGCCAGGACGGTGTAACTCATGAGCCGGAGCTTAAATTATACGTGATGGCAGCGGCACTACGCTCTCATACAATCTTCTGTTTGCCAATAGTGTCCACAAACGATAGGCTGATGGGTCGTCGTTAATCGAAGGGATTCGCGAATTCTTTGAACTTCGACCGAGATTCTTAAGGAGTCCAGTCATGCAGCTCAAACTGTCGTCCAAGGCGAAAGATGGAGTCCTGATTGTAGATTGCAGTGGCAGAATCGTGTTCGGGGACGAGTCTTCGTTTCTGCGCGAAAAGATCAAGAAGGCGCTGCTCGAAAATAACCGCATCGTGCTGAATCTTGGCGATGTCAGCTATATCGATTCCGGCGGTCTGGGAACACTCGTCGCACTGCGTACCACTGCTCTGAACGCCGGTGGAACCATCAAACTGGCAAATTTGACCAAACGCGTTGGCGACTTGCTGCAGGTGACCAAGCTGCTGACGGTTTTCGATGTCTATGATTCCGAGGCGGAAGCGGTCGAGTCTTTCCGCAATGCGGCGTAGCTCGCTTCAACGGTCACGAGAATTATCTTGCCGGCGATGCCGGCATCCAGTCTTGCAATCTGAACTTTAGGGTGCGCAACCTTCCTTTAATGATTTCTCGCGTTGTTTTTATTCTGCTCTTATTAGCCAGCGCCAGCGGATTTGTGTCTCCGCCGGTCGCGCTGGTTATGGGATTGATTTATGGATTGAGTCTTCCGCATGCGTACGGCAGCGAGTCGAAGATCGCTTCGAGATACTTATTGCAGCTATCCGTGATTGGCCTCGGCTTCGGAATGAATCTGCACCAGGTCATTAAAGCCGGACGCAGTGGCTTCATCTATACCACGCTGGGCATAAGTTTTGCGCTGCTGGTGGGCATGGGACTCGGCAAGTTGTTCGGCGTGCAGCGGGTACCGGCTTTCCTCATTTCCACCGGAACTGCGATCTGCGGTGGCAGCGCGATTGCCGCAATGGGGCCCATCACCGACGCTACCGACGAAGAAATGGCCATCGCTCTCGGAACGATTTTCGTTCTGAACTCTATAGCGCTGCTGATTTTCCCACCCATTGGTGTTTCCCTGAAAATGACGCAATCGCAGTTCGGCTTGTGGGCCGCGCTCGCCATTCATGACACCAGTTCGGTCGTGGGCGCAGCTGCGAAGTACGGCTCTGAAGCGCTCGGAATTGCAACTACGGTGAAGCTGGCGCGCGCATTGTGGATTGTTCCGGTCGCCATGGGAACCGCCTTGGTGCGGGGCGCAAAGGCAAAAATTCAGTGGCCCTGGTTTATCGCTTTTTTCTGCCTCGCAGCCGTCTGCAAAACTTACTTGCCGGCTGAAGCGAGTGCCTACGCCGTCGCCGTAAAAGCTGCCAAGATCGGCCTCACCGCAACCTTGTTCCTGATCGGCAGTGGCATTTCGATCGGGACAATCAAGCGCGTGGGGCATCGTCCCCTGCTGCAGGGAATTATTCTTTGGCTGATCGTGCTATCGGCTTCGCTGTGGCTGATTCGCATCGGATGGATCGCGCTGTGAAGAAGACACGCCGAAAATCGGGCAAGCCGAAAGTCCGAACAGGAGCCCCGGCCGATCGATCCGTCTCGCGGCAATCTTCATCGCGTCAATCAAATTTGCGCATCCGAATTGAGGCCGCCATTCGGCGCATTCCGCAGGGAAGAGTATCAACCTACGGAGCCGTGGCCCGCGCAGCCGGACTTCCCGGCGGAGCGCGGCAGGTCGCGCGCGTGCTTCACGGCGGCTACGGACTTCCGTGGCAGCGGGTTCTCGGCGCTGGCGGCGAAATCAAATTGCGCGGGGAATCAGCCATGGAACAGCGCTTCCGGCTGGAGTCGGAAGGCGTGCGCTTTCGCGGACGGAAAGTTGATATGAAAACGCATGAGTTCAAGTTTGTCCGTACCCGGAAATAAGAATCGTTACCGGCCTGTCTTGAACTTCTCGTCGATCTCTACCTGATACCCGGTGACCATTTTATTGGTTTCGTTCGCCATGCCAACAACAGCCATCAACTCCTTGAACATGGCGTCGGTCATACCTTTCTTCTGCGCGGAAGCTGTGTGCGAGGCAATGCAGTAATTGCACTGATTGGTTACGCTGACGGCAATGTAGATCATTTCTTTCGTAAGCGGGTCCAGAGCGCCCGGCGCCATGATCTGTTTGATGTCTTCCCACGTCCGCTTCAGCGTAGCTGGATCGTGCGCGATTGCCTTCCAGAAATTGTTGATCCAGTCCGTCTTGCGCGTGGCCATAATGTCGTCGTAAACCGCGCGCACTTCCGGACTGGCGTCTTGATATTCGATGAGTCCAAGAGTAGACATGAGGCTCCGCCATTGAAAGAAATTAGGTGTGAAAACGACGGCAACGCAAATATTCAATTGCCGATTTCCAACTGTCGATTAAAAAAGAAATTGGCAACCTGAAATAGCCAGTTGAAAATTACTACGTCGGCAGCTCTCCGCTGAGCAGCTTTTCCAATGACGCTGCGGGCACTCGCACTCCTACGAAGAACTGCCCGAACAGCGCGTACACCGCGCTGACATAGTCGAAGCGCATTTCGTAAATCAGCTTCTTGAAGACCAGCGGATCGTCGGCAAACAGATCGACGCCCCACTCCCAATCGTCGAAACCAATCGATCCCGTAATGATCTGCTTCACCTCGCCCGCGTATCGGCGACCGACCAGTCCGTGCTCGTTCATTTGCCGTGCGCGCTCTTCAATCGGCAGCGTATACCAGTTCTTCTCTTCGCCGCGCATCCGATTCATTGGATAGAAACAGAGGTACCGGTTCGGCGGAATCTCCGGAAACAGCCGCGGATGCATCGCCTCGCGATGCCGGTTCAGTTTGCACTCGATCTCAGCTTTCCATTGATCGGAATGCGGTTGGATGCCCTGATCGGCAAGTTCTTTATAGATTTTGATTGTTGAATCGTAGAGCCCAAGTTCGATGATCGAAAGATACGACGATGTCGGCTCGAAATAATCGCTCAGCCGCAAGCCGGCGAGTTTGAGCTCCGCCTGGTTGAGTTCGGCGAACGAGTTGCGGAAATGCACCAGCATCAGATCGCCCTTGTGCCCGATCAACGAGTACAGTGCCGATTGTCCGTTCGAACCTTTTTCCATTTCGCCGAGCACGGCCGCTGCCTCCTGGGCGAGCGACGATCGTGTCGTCTCCGGTAACGCCCGCCATGCGGTCCAGCGAAAGCGCATCATCTGGTGCAGAACGCTGTAGCCTTCAGCAGTCAGCGGAACAGCCGGAGTTTCCGCAGTTGCCGTTGCCCCATGCAAAGGAGAAGTCGTAGTCGTTGTCATGTGTGATGGAAAATGCGGGCGATTCAATTTCACATCCATTGTACGCAACTGGCCCAATTGCCGCGAGGGCCGGGATTACAATCGTGAGAGCCGGCGTCCAGCCAATCGGCAAGCGGGGCCCATATCGAAAAGAAGAGATGCACAAGAAAAGGTTAATACCGCTTCTTCTCTTTCTGCTATCCGCGCCTCTGGGTGCGCAGGCAAAGCACCTTTGGGTGCTTCGTGCACCTGGCGAAATGACCGAGTATGACTCGCAAACATTTACTTCGAAGCAGACTGTAAAGGTTCCGGAAGGAGCCTTGACCGCGCCGCAAAGCCTTTCCGTAAATCGTCTGGGCCAGATGCTCTTCGTTCCCGCGATTTCCTTACCGCTCGATGAAGGCGACCTCGCGCGTGCCCGCAAAATCTGGTTCTGGGATGGCCATCAGGCTATCACGCTCGACCGCGATGCCAAACGCGTTACTGGAACCGCAGGATCAAATCTGTCGATCACGGAATCGGCGCCCGTGCCTTTTCTTGTAGCAGATGGTGCGCATCTCCTCTGGTTTTCCAATCAAGCCCGCCGCTTGCAACGCGATGGAGTCGATCTCTCCACGGCAAACAACTGGAGCGCATGGCAAACGGACCTCGCCGGCGAGCATCGTCACGATCTCGCTTCATTCTCCATGCCCGATTGCTCTTGTCCCACCGGCACTTGCGAAGATAGTTGTCCCTACGCGCAGGTGTGGGCGCCCGATGCCGGCGTTGCCTCATTTTTCCTCGTCGCGCAATTCGTCGCGGGAAAAGATCAACCGAGCTACAAGTCGACATCTTTGTATCAAGAGGACTCGGGCAAATGGAACTCGACGGTTCTTAATCCTCCGCTGCGGCGCGTGCTGGATGCAACGAGTACAGGGGCTATCCTCGAAGCCATCCCCGATACCGGATGTTGCGGCTGGGCGAATCAAAGCAACGATCAAACTGTGCTGCGTCTTCCTGACAAAACGCTGACCGTGTTCGATGAGCGCAAAAAATACAGGAATCCCGATTACGATGTCAGCTTCTATACAGCTGACGGCCGTTTATCGCCTGGCCTCGATGCTGTGGCATTCACCATTGTTGCGACCTCCGAACCCAACAAGCCGATTCAACTTTCGGAACAAGGCCAGGGAAGTCCCGAAGAGTCAGAACGCATTCGCAAGGCTTTGCTCGAATTACCGGCGGTTGAAATCGCGAGCCTTGACGTGAATAGCGCCGAACCACCGCGGCGCATGGAGTTTCTGCCTCACGCAACCCTCGTCGGCTGGCTGACTGACAAAGAGATCCTGATTGTCGAAGACCACCTGCTCGCGGCTTACAACATATCTACCCGGACTCGCCAGAAGACGAATATTCGTGTTGAAGATGCGGCTCATGTGTTCTTACGCTGAGCCCGAAGACGCGAAACTCGCTGGCTCCCGATCCTCCGCCGAGCCTGCTTCTTCCCCCAAAGTCTTATTTATTCGCCGGTATCAGCAGCAAATCCTGATAATCGAAACTGAAATCAGCCAGCGGAGAAACCGCAGCCATCTGCGCGCTTTCGATGCTTCCATCCGGTTTCAGTGAAAACGTGATGAATGCGTCTTCAATGGTGCGGGTTCGCCAATGCGCTTTGAAGGTGTCGTACTGCCAGTGCTGCAGGTCGCCGATCATGGTCGGCGTGTGGTCGAACGTGATCACCAACCCGCGATTCTCATAGCGGATCGTAATCGGGCCATACCACGCATCATTGTATGTGCCGGCATACTTTTCCAGAGGAAGTGAAGGCTTCGAATCGGCGGCGCGAGCGCTCACTGCCATTCTCATGGTTTCCGCGGCGTTTCTTTCTTCGGTGTCTTTCACCGATTTATACGCCGCGATCCAATCGGTTGCCGGCAGGCCGAAATAGTGATCGAGAACGTGATAAAGAATCGCATCGAAAGCTCCGTCCTCCTCTGCGTTCGTCAAAACCACTATGCCAAGATTTTCCTCTGGGACGAGCATCACGCGCGAGACAAAACCGCCGACCGCGCCGGTATGCCCGACAAGCTTGCGCCCGTGATAATCAGACAGACGCCAGCCCAAACCATAATCCGCAAAATTTGTTTTCAATCCTGCCAGCGGCGGTGGTGGGTCGTTGGTAGGAAGAATCGTCTGGGGCGACCACATTTCTTTCGATTGCTTTTCGCTGAATAACCGGCCTTCGTGATCGGTAAATTTCCCGTGATTTAGCTG
The DNA here is from genome assembly GCA_030040725.1 of Candidatus Sulfotelmatobacter sp. Classification (GTDB taxonomy): domain Bacteria; phylum Acidobacteriota; class Terriglobia; order Terriglobales; family Acidobacteriaceae; genus Sulfotelmatobacter. Next base: position 13,769 of record JASHTD010000038.1, read on the forward strand.
CAGAAGCGCCCACTTCGCCATATCGGCCGCGCTGGAGTTGATTGAACCTGCTGGACCTACGTTGTCCAGGTTTTCGAATGGAATTACTTGCAGCATTCCATCTACTCGCTCATGCGGATAGGCATAATCGCCTCCCGGCCTGTAGTCGGCAAAGGTTACAGTCGAGTGATTCATTCCCAGCGTCGCGAAGATGTGCTGACGAATGTAATCGTCCCACGAGATGCCCGTGACCGCCGGAATAATCTGCCCTGCAGTCATGTAGAGCAAATTGTCGTAAGCATAATGGCTGCGGAAACTCGAAGCTGGCTTCATGAAGCGAAGTTTGTAAACGATATCGTCGCGCGTGTAGGTGGAATGGGGCCAGAAAAGCAAATCGCCTTCGCCCAGGCCCATGCCGCTGCGGTGTGTAAGCAGATCTCGGATCGTCATCTCATGCGAAACATAGGGGTCGTACATCACAAAGCCCGGCAGTCGCTGATAGACGCGATCGTTCCATGAAAGCTTGCCTGCATCCACCAACTCGGCCAATGCCGCGGTGGTGAACGCTTTTGTGTTCGACCCGATGGCGAACATGGTGTATTCATCCACCGGTGTCGGATCTCCCAGCTTGCGCACTCCATATCCCTTCGACACAATCACGTGGCCATCTTTCACAATCGCCACGGACATTCCGGGGACATCGAACGTTTTCATCGAATTGGCAACGTACGCGTCAAGATCGGCGGGCGGCGCCGTCTGGGCCAACATCGAAACGCAGAAGAGAAACAGGAGAATTGGAACAACTGAAAACGAGAACAGAGAACGGGATTTAAGCATTGAGGTTAGCCAAATCTTGCGAGAGGAAGAATTAGAACACAAAATGTGCGTGACGAGGCAAAATGCTCAGAGGAAGCCGAAAAGTCGGCGCAGTTCTCGCGCAGCGATGCAGGAATCAGAAAGAGAAAAGGGCGAGTGCGCCGCACCCGCCCTTCGGAATCAGTCAAGCTTCAGTGGTGATCGTGATTCTCGTGGTTGTGACGCCAGGTCCAGTAGTCCTTCTGTTCCTCCGGCGGCAGCGTACGAAAGTCGCGATGTTCGTCATAGTGGCGTTCGTGCGCCCACTGGTGGTAGTAAACCACTTCGTCCGGCCCCCAGACGTGGTAATCGCTGTAGTAGGGGTCATAAACACGATAATAATGGTGGGCGCAAGCTGTGCCGGCCGCGCACGCAAGCACTGCCGACAGCAGCAAAGAACTTACAAATCGTGACTTGATAGCCATCGTTGTCCGTCCCTCTGTTTCGTTGAAACACGCCTTCATACAACAAACTACCCTCAGAATTCTCAGGCGCCGGCTACATTCGTTGCGGCCGTGCGTCGCGTGGTTGCTCTTCTTCGCCAGAACCTGGCCTCGCCTCTCAACTTAATTTTCGATACCGCCTGCTCAACGAAAGCGATAACCCGGTTTCAGTTCGCAGCGATAATCCTTCGATTCGTTCCGGTCGATGGCGACGTGGCAATTTGCCCACCGCAGGAAAAGATCTGGCCCAAGCGGAAACACAATGTCTTCGCCTGCAACATCCGCTTCAATGCTGGGGCCCTCCGCCGCTGGTGGAAGGCTGAAGTTCAACGCGCGTCCAAAAATGACAGGGTAGGTTTCCCGCACCAGGTTGCTGGTCATGGGATGCACGACTTCCGCTTCTACCAGGAACGTGGCTGTATCCGACCAGTTGCGAATCGTAACCGTAAAGCGCCGCCGATCCTGCGAGAAAGTCTCGCTTTCGATCTTTGTGAACGAACATGGCCCGGCAATACAGGAAACTCTCGTGTTGCGAAACTCATTGCCTTCCCCGGCATCGAGGAAAAAGGACCGGATCACCGCTTTCCATTTGCCGTTGGGCGAGCAGGGTGGGCTCTTGCCGCAAGGTTGATTGCCCACATTCACCAGGTCAAACGCCCTTACCGCGCTGCCAATGTCCGCTTCTGCCGTCGTCTTGACCGAATAACGAATGCGGGGCGTGGAAATTGCAATATCGGAACGTGTTTCCGCAACCGTTTCCTGCTGCAGCGGGGCCATGCGCGCCACGTAAAGTTTGTCGGCGATGAAGTCATTCCAATTCAGCGGCTGATAATCCTTGAGCCGGAACTGAAGCAGCACAGGCTGGCGGCGGCGCAATCCCTTAGGCAGGGTCAAACTGAAAAATCCCTGCACGTTCGATTGGGCGTGAGCGCTGCCTAAACCATTGCTCGCGGTGATCTCAACTCCCGGCAAAGGAAGTTGTTTGTTCGGATCACGATCGTCACGCAAGACTGTGCCTCTGAGCACTACCGGCCGGCGGCGGCTCAAGAGCACCCCCGCAAAAATCAATCCCAGAATGCCCAGAGATAAAATCGTACGCACGGCAATCTTTTTTCCGAGAGTCATCCATCTCCTTCGATTAACATTTTAGGATGGATAATGAAGAGTGCATAGTCGCCATGCGTGCCCAGTCAGGCTATTCTTTACGAAGTCCTTGGTAGTTCGCATTGCCCGTCGATCGGAAGCACCACTGATCAACCGATGAAAGAGAAAGAAAAAAACACTCCGCCTGCCCCTCGCGTCTCACGGCGAGGACTTCTCGTGGGCGTTGGCAGTCTTGGGCTTGCGCGGCTTCTCGATCGACACAGCCTCGATCACCTGCTCCTCGCTCAGTCCAAAATATCTCCCACTGCATCCGCCCCGCCAAAGGCGTCCTCTCTGCAGAAAGCAAACGCGCCGCAGCAGAAAAGCGTGTCTCAGCCTCTTTCGCCAACCACCGCCATCTCTCCGGAAGACGATCAACTTCTCGACGAAATCGAGAAGCAAAACTTCCAGTTTTTTTGGGAACAAGCCAGTCCGCAAAGTGGGCTCGTCCGCGATCGCGCGAATATTTCCGGCAACGAAACCTCCGTGGCTGCCAGCATCGCTGCCACTGGCTTCGGCCTGACCGCGCTCTGCATTGCCGATCAGCGCGGCTACATTTCCCGCAACGATGCTCGTGATCGCGTTTTAGCCACCTTGCGGTTTCTCTGGAAGAAAATGCCCACTCACCGCGGTTTTTTCTACCACTTTGCCGACATCAATACCGGCGAGCGTGTCTGGGACTCCGAAGTTTCTTCCGTGGATACCTCAATTTTGCTGTGCGGAATTCTCACTTGCCGCCGTCATTTTGAAGAGCATTCTGAAGTCAGCATGCTAGCTTACGAAATTTTCAATCGCGTCGATTGGACCTGGCTGTCGGAAGATACCTCGCTGCTGCCCCACGGATGGACACCCGAAGGCGGATTTCTGCCCTACCGCTGGGATTACTACAGCGAGATGATGATGATTTATCTGCTGGGCCTGGGATCGTTTACTCACCCGCTTCCGGCCGACGTGTGGAACGCATGGAAGCGGCTCCGGTTCGAGTTCGACGGCATCCGCTATATCGGCTCTTTCGCCCCGTTATTCGTGCATCAGTATTCGCAGGCCTGGTTCGATTTTCGCAACAAGCGCGACGCGTATGCGAATTATTTTAAGAACTCGATTTTTGCCACCCAGGCTCATCGCCAGTTCTGCCTCGAACTCGGCAAGCAGTTTCCCGATTACAGCGACGATCTCTGGGGCATCTCTGCTTCCGATTCCCAGGAGGGATACATAGTGTGGGGAGGGCCCCCGGAGCTTGGCCCCATCGATGGAACCGTCGTGCCGAGCGCGCCGGCAGGTTCGTTGCCTTTCTTGCCTCAGCCGGTGATGCGGGTTCTGCACAACCTTCGCGATCATTACGGCAAAGCCTGGAGCCGCTACGGATTTGTGAACGCTTTCAATCCCCTGAGAAATTGGTATGACGTCGATGTGATCGGGATCGACACCGGCATCACCATGCTGATGGCGGAGAATGCGCGCAGCGGATTTGTCTGGGAAACTTTCATGAAGAACCCCGAGGCGCAGCGCGGAATGGATCGTGCCGGATTCAAGAAGGAACAGGCCTGACCTTGAGCAGGTACTGAAGAAATATCTGGCTGCTCTTATTTGAGTTCGATCACAACCAGGCCATGGGCGGGAATCGTAATTGTCAAAGCCCCGTTTCTAATCGACCGATCCTCAGGCGGCGGCAGATCGGCGGCCTGCTGCAATTGCCGGATCTGCGCCTGCGTCGGATATTGCGGGCTGCCCATCTTTTCATACGCCGAGTGAAAATCCCCGTGGTCATGATCCACCCGCGAAATCAACGCGTGCTGCGCGTTCGTGCTCTTCAGTTGCAGGGAAAATGTCTTTGCTGTTCCACTTTCTCCAGGCGGAGCATAATTCCACAACGCCAGCACCAGTGTCCCATCATTCCGCACCGTACCCAAAGCCGAATCTGAATGAACCTCCATGCGCTCATTCCCGAGCCAATGGAGAACTTTGAACGCATTGTAGGAAGGCTTGGGAATGCCGCGTTCCGCGAGCAGCCCAAACCCACCGTAGAACGGCGTTTTCACCACCCCCTGCTCTTCAAATACATCGGAGAAGGTCCAGTAAGACATGGAGTCGACCAGGCCATCGCACTGCCGAATTGTATCGGCCATCCACGGGCCCATATAAACCGAGTCGGTGACGTCCGTCTCGTTCTTGTAGCTGGCGTTGAACTCGCTCCAGATCAAAGGCAGGCCTGGCATGCTCGAAGCTTTAATTTCATCGTGAACCTTGCGGACCGCCCGGCACACCATCTGATCGCGCGGAATATTTTCCTGCGTATGGAAAACATCTTCTGCTGTGTCATTCGCATAAACGTGGGTCGAAACGAAATCAAGGGGGATGTTCTTCTCGGCGCAGTGCCGGATCATCGCGTCCACCCACGCCGCTTGCGCCGTAGCCGGCCCTCCAACGCGCAAACGGTCGCTCACTTTTTTAAGCGCAATCGCCGTGTGATCGTATAGCTCCCAGTACGTTTCCTGCCTCGGCGTTCCACCCCAGAAATCGAGATTGGGCTCATTCCATACTTCGAAATACCAATGTGCAACTTCGTCGATGCCGTACCGATTCACCAGGTGCTCGGCAAACGCCGAAACTAACACATCCCAGCTGGCCCAATTTTTCGGCGGAGAGATGTTCGGGCGGTACCAGAATGCCTGCCGCATGTCGCTTGCCGCCAGCTTGCTCGGCATAAAGCTGATTTCAACGAACGGCCGCACGCCATTCGCCAGCAATCCGTCATAGGTCTGGTCGATGTAAGAAAAGTTGTAAATTGCGTGACCTTGCGCGTCTTCGTCGTAAACTCCAACGTCGTCATCGAGGATCGCGTGGAATCTAACGTAGCTGAAGCCGGTGATCTGCTTCACCGATCGCAGATCGCGGCGATAGTCGTCGCGCAGGCTCAGGATCGCCCGTCCCGAGCCGAACATCTGCTCCCAGAAGTGTGGAAATGCATGCCGGGGAGCGTTTACGTCGACGACGATGGTCTCCGAAGATGACTCAGGTCGAGCCGCGCCGGTTTGACCGTGTAGCTGCGGAGTCGTCTCCAGCCACGTCGAAACAACAAGGAGAAAGGCAAGTCCGAAGTAGACGATCGCCCGCCGCCGCATCGAATGCTCAGATTCCGGGTAGTCGCGACTCCTTAATGACATTGCTTTCCGATGGCCCGCCTATGCCGCCCCGCCGTGTGCCTTCGGCAAACGAGTCGGTTTCTCCTGCAGCAGCAATTCCGTTGCCTGCACCCGCGGATGGCTGTGGAACCAGCGTTGCACCACATCCTGATGCAGGAAATTGGCCAGCGCCAGAAGGCTCATGCCCTCGTGGTGAGCCATCCAGCAGCGAACCGCTTTAAATCCGTGGAAGCGCGATCCGCTGCGCTCGGGATTAAAATCCAAAGCCTCGTAGAAGCCGTAGGCTCCCAATGCCCGCTTGCGCAATAGTTTGCGCAGGTTCCGCAGCGCACCTGCGGAGTCTACCGCCAACGCCAGAAATGTTGAATAAGGCGAAACCACCGGCCCATCGACATCCACTTTGTGAATGGCGAGTTGCGGCACGCCGAAAGCGTGATACTCGTAATTGCCTTTTTCGTCGAGCTTGAAGCACGCCGACTCCGAAATGCCCCACGGAATCCCCTTTTTTTCCGCGTAAACCTGTTGTGCTTGCACCGCGGCCATGGCCGCGCGCTCCAGCGCCGTGTTGGGGTAGATTCGCATCCAGAGTGGGGGCATCATGTATTCGAACATGGTTCCCGTCCACGAGATCAGACCGGCGATTCCGTTTTCGATCAGTTGCACCCGGCCGAGTTGAAACCAGGATTCCTGTGGAATATCGTCTTTTGCGATGGCAACAAAAAACGCTGTGCGCGCTTCGCTTGCTAGCAGGTCATAGCACGCTGAGTGCAGTTTGCGCTTGTCGACCTCAATTCCAATCGAGAGCAGATCCCTGCCTCGGTTGAAAAGAATTCCGAAGTCCATGTCGTCGACTAGCGTGCTCGTCTGATCGGCAATGCTATCGAGATCCTCGATGAGCGTCGTTACTCGTGTGCGCGCTTCAGGAAGCATTTCGAGAAGCCGCTCATAGAGTGGATTCGCTTCTTCCGCGCTCGCGGCTTCAAGCCTCGCAGCCAGCCCGTCGATGAACTCGGGCATGCGCTTGAGCGCAGGCAGTTCGTCGGGCCTTCCCGGACGATGAACTATGGGATCGTTCTTCAGAGCGGCAAATTCCGGCATCAGCCACGGTGCGTAGAGCCGCACTGTCCGGCCAATTTGCACGATGCGCTCTTCCGCTTGCTGCTGAAACCGCCGCGCTTCCTCGCCCTGTTTCGCTCTTGAACTCGCCTCTCGCATCGTATCGAGAGCCTTCTCCGGAACACGGAGCATATAGGAAAGCCAGTTTTCACCTTCCACTTTGCGACGGATGGCGTTGAACTTCCGCCGCGGCAAAGCGTGAAGATTGCGCAGCGCATAAAGATGATCGAGAAATCCATCCGGCAATTCATGCTGCAACAGCGGCTGTTCCAGCAATTCGATGCAGCCTCGCTCCAGCGTCCAGAGCGAAGCGATCAAATTCCCGTTGTCGACGCTCGAAACAAATGCCGGTGTGAGTGGTGCGAGCGTCCGGGTGTCATACCAGTTGAGCAGGTGGCCGCGGTGCCGTGGCAATTGCGAAACGGTTTTCAGAGTCCGCAGCGTCTGTTCGGCAAACTCTGGAAGCGTGAGATAGCCGAACTCGCATGCCACTTGGCGGGCATTGAGCAAAAATCCCAGGTTCGTCGTCGAGATCCGGGCGGCAATTTTGCAGCCCTCCTCCACCACGTTGTCTGGAACCAACCAGTTGTGCTCCTCCGTGCTGAACTCGGCAAAATAGCGCCAGGTGCGCAAAGCGCTGTGACGCAGTAACCATTCATGCCGCTTCGCCAGTTCTTTACGCGGGGCCCGCGGTGGCCGGTTCAGCCAAATCGAAATCGGTTTGCTGAAGGCCCACAACAGGAGAATCGGAGCAGCGGCCGGAAGAGCTCTGCGGTGCGCCGCCCAGACCAGGAAAAATAATCCCAGGGCTAATATCGGCGTTGCATCGAGATAAACATCAAGAATCGTCCGCTTGTAGCCGGCAAGTTCGGCCTGGGCTGCAGTTTCCCATTGCAGCAACCGCTGCCGCGTGATCAGCCGCCGCACAATTGTTCGTACCATGGCGTCCAGCGATAAGAGCGCCTGGTGCGCCAGGAAGGTGATGGTCAGCCAATCGGCGATGCTCGCGTCGGCGAAAGCGTTCAGCCCGTCGCTAAGGATCGAAACTTTTTCAAACGCCAGGGCGCGCACAAAATCGAACGCCAGCTGTACCAGCGCTGGAAGGAACACAATGCCGACTATTGCCAGTGTCCAATCTCCCGGCCCGCCCGGAAGCACAAGCCAGCCCAGCAGGAACAAAGCAAATAGCGAAGGCTCGAACAGGCTGCGGCGCAGATTGTCGAGGATCTTCCATCGCGAGACCATCGACAACGGATTCGCGACTTTCTGCCCGGACTCGTCCGGCACGAAAGTACGCAACCACTCCGCGATCTGCCAGTCTCCCCGTAGCCAGCGATGTTTGCGCCGATTGTGCGCGCTGTAATGCGAAGGATAGTCTTCGATGATTTCAATGTCGCTCACCAACCCGGCGCGGGCGTATGCCCCTTCTACCAGGTCATGGCTGAGCAGTGCGTTGCGCGGGAATCGCCGGTCAAGCACGCGTCGCACGGCATCCACTTCGTAGATGCCTTTGCCCACGAAGATCCCTTCTCCGTACAAATCCTGATAAACGTCGGAGGCGGCACGAGTATAGATATCAATCCCCGTCTGTCCCGAATAAATGCTGGCCAGGCGCGAACGCGCGGAGCTCTGCACGCTCACGCCCACTCTCGGCTGCAGAATGCCGTATCCGGTCACCACCACGCCGCGATCGGGATCGATGATCGCCTGGTTCAGCGGATGTGCCAGCGCTCCCACCATGCGCCGCGCCGAGCCACGCGGCAGTTCGGTGTCGGAGTCCAGCGTGATCACAAAACGCACTTTGGGCAAGACCGTCAGATCGCCCACTTTAACCGGAAAACTGTCGAACTGCGCCCGCAATAGATTATTCAGGTCCATCAGCTTGCCGCGCTTCCGCTCCCACCCCATCCAGAGCCTTTCCCGCGGGTTGTAGATGGGATGCCGGTGCAACAGGAAAAACGATCCCATCCTCTTGCCGTATTTTTCGTTCAGTCCGCGAATCAGCTCCGCACACAAGTCCACGAGCGCATTGCTCGCCGGAGGCTTTTCCGGCGAATCCGGCAGATCGGTGAGCAGAACGAAATGGAGATTCGGATCGTGATTGCCCAAAAACCGCACTTCCAGATCGTCGGCGAGCTGGCGAATCTGTTTTTCATTTAGGAGAAGAGTCGGAATGGCGACCAGCGTCACGCAATCGTCGGGCAGGCTCTCCGAGAAATCCAGTTTCGGCAAAATCTGCGCCGAAAGTAGGACGGTGACAAAGAAATTGACGATCTGAATCGCGCTTTGCGAGCTCGGCACCAGCACGGCCAGCGTGGAAAGCAGAATGAGTCCGAGCGACGTCGATGCGTCAGTCAACAGCATCACCACGCCTAAAACAATCAGAAGCGTGAGCGCCGTTATGCCGGGCAAATAAAACTCATCCGGATAGCGTCGGAGAAAGGCAGGGATGCGTTCTACAAATGGTTCGCGATAGTCGATCCGCTGCTGCAGTTGGCGACTACCTTCAGCCAGCAAATAAGTGCCAATGTGCGACCCGCGCAGAGCCACGCGTGGATCCGCATGCGGATGTTTCTGGGCTTCACGCGCCAGTGCTAGCGCCGTTCTCGCAACCTCCATCTCGCTGCAATCCGAATGGCTCGCAAGCTTCACGATTTTTTGCCGGTAGAGCTCGCGGCTTGCGTAATCCATCCGCGGATAAGCTCCCGCGGGATCTTCGCGCAGGATGCGATCGAAACGGATGAGCGGCTCGATCAGAACCTTCCGGTTTGTTTCCGAGATCTCCCGGATGCTCAGCGCCATCTGCCCCACACCGCGCGACCGCGTAGGATCGTGCAGTACGTCCCGCCCGTGCTCGGCAATCTGTTCCAGCAAAATCAGATTCAGCGCCGGCACCAGCATCCAGAGTTCCGCCATCTGAAGTACCGTGGTGTCCTGAAAGGCCTGCACGTAGTCGGTAAAAGTTGCGGCGCTGAACTCGTACTCGACGACTGCCAGGTAGTCCTCGGCGATGGCACCCACTCTCGCAGTGACAGTTCCGCTTGGAGTGCGCGCCTGTGGCAGTTTTTGCACGTGCGAGAAGGTGTAACAAGTCTCATCGATCTGCGACTGCATCAGAAGCAGGCTTTCGCGCAACAGGCGGATGTCGTCGGGTTCGTTCCCCGTAGCCCGCTCGTGGAGTGCCTCCAGGACCGGCTTGAACGACCGCCGCAAAGCCTCGCACCGATCCTGCAGAGAGCGCATATCCACATGTGCAGGCAGCCACACGAGCGAGTGTGAAAGCCGGGACGCGATAGCTGCCAGGCTTTGCGGCGTGGTCGCTGCTTCGCTTACCGGCGGACGCACTCCCTCCGGTTCCGCTCCCACAAGCTCTATATGACCGCCATGTGCCATTGAATTCTTACCTAACGATAGCTCGAGGCCTGCATCTCAAACATCTCAGCGTAGCGTCCGCCTAGACTGGCCAGCTGTTCGTGCGTGCCTTCCTCGGTGATTTTCCCGTTCTCGATTACTAAGATGCGGTCTGCCGAGCGCACCGTTGAGAAGCGATGCGAAATAAAAAGCGCCATTTTTCCCGCCGTGAGCTCCGAGAAGCGGTGGAACACTTCAAACTCGCTGCGCGCGTCCAGCGAAGCCGTTGGCTCATCCAGAATCAGCAACTGCGCGTCCCGCAAGTAAGCCCGAGCCAAGGCGACTTTCTGCCACTCCCCGCCCGAAATATCCACCCCTTGCTCAAATCGCCGGCCCAACATCTGATCGTAGCCCAGATCGAGCCGTCCAATCGTTTGGTCCGCCATACTTTTCCTGGCCGCGCCTTTGATCAGTTCAAGGTTGGTCAGCTCTTCAATTCGTCCCACCGCAATGTTCTCACGCGCCGTCATCTCGTAGCGCATGAAATCCTGAAAGATTACTCCGATTTCACGATGAAGATCGTCGATCTCATACTCCCGCAGATCCACTCCATCCAGCAAAATTTCCCCGCCCGTGGGATCGTAAAGG
>JASHTD010000039.1 GCA_030040725.1 Candidatus Sulfotelmatobacter sp.
AATTTTCCCATGTTGCCCGAGCCGCTTTCGACCGACCGGACTTCCCTGCTGGAAAATCAGGACCGGCTCGCAGTAGTCGTGGAATTTACGGTCGACGCAGCCGGACACGTGACGACAAGCGACGTGTATCGCGCAGAGGTGCGCAACCGGGCGCAACTGCAATATAACTCGCTGGGAGCGTGGCTGGAAGGAACCGCCGCCGCGCCGCCGAAGATTGCGGCTTCGCCTGACCTGCAGGCGCAACTTCGCTTGCAGAACGAAATTGCGCAAAGGTTAAGAAATCAGCGCTACGAACACGGCGCGCTCGAGCTGCAGACCGACGAACTTCTTCCTCTTCTGCTGAATCAGGAAGTTGTGGAAGTGGTGAAGCAGGAAAGAAACCACGCGACGGAACTGATTGAAGATTTCATGATCGCCGCCAATGGGGTGGTGGCACGCAGGCTGGAGAAAGTCTCTTCCCTGCGCCGGATTGTGCGAGAGCCAAAACGCTGGGACCGGATCGTGGAGCTCGCTGCGCGCTATGGCGAGAAACTTCCGGCGGAGCCGGATTCGAAGGCGCTGAATATTTTTCTGATTAAACGCAAAGCTGCCGACCCGGATCACTTCTCTGATCTTTCACTGGCGGTGATCAAGCTGATTGGCATGGGAGAGTATGTGCTCGAGCGGCCCGGCGAGACCGCGCCCGGCCACTTCGGGCTGGCCGTGCAGGATTACACCCATTCCACTGCTCCCAATCGCCGCTTCGCCGATGTGGTGTCCCAAAGAATCGTCAAAGCGATGCTCGCCGGAAAGAAGAATCCGTATTCCGACAGCGAACTATCAGCAATTGCGGCCAACTGCACGGTAAAGGGCGACGCCGCGCGGAAGGTCGAGCGCGATATGGCGAAGCGGATGGCTGCTGTTGCTATGCAAAACCGTATCGGAGCGGTGTTCGACGCGGTGGTCACAGGGGTGACCTCGAACGGCACATTCATTCGGGCCTTGCAAGCTCACGTTGAAGGACTGCTGGCGCAGGGCGACCAGGGACTAGATGTCGGCGACCGGCTGCGCGTCAAATTGATCCGGACGGACGTTCAGCATGGCTACATCGATTTTGCCAGGGTTTGACTCTGCTCATTCGGCATCCCGGCAGTCAATTGCCGCGCACGGCGCATCTCGCTATCCTTGCATGAGCCGATGTGTGGAGGCAGAGGTGTGTTTGCCTGACTGGGGCCATTTCGTTTGCCGTCTGATGATTCTGATCTTGCCGGCATCCTTAGCAGCTCAGGATCCCACGCGTGGCTTGTTACACAGCGAGGGCGGGACTTGGCTGAATGAGGCGCCGGCGCCAAACGTTGCGGCAATCTTCCCCGACTCTCTGGTGCAGACCCAGGCCGGACATGTTGCGAGAATTGAGGTCGAAGGGTCGAGCGTCCTGATCTTGCCGGAGACCATGATGCAGTTTCAGGGGCTTACACTGGCAGTGGACCACGGCACCGTACAAGTCGACACCGCACGCGAAATGGAAGTGATTGTCGGCTGCGTAACCATCAGCCCGGTGAATTCTGACCGCACTGCGTATGACGTAGCCGATGCTCATGGCATCGTGACGGTCTCGGTTTCAAAAAATGACGTGAAGCTTCACTCCCATGGCGGAACGCTGCAAAAATCAAAAGGCGTGCCCGCCGATGCGATTCTGCATCCAGGCGAGCACGCCAGTCGCGCAGACCTGTGCGGGTCGAGATTCGAAAAAGAGTCGGGTATTGGCGGTGCACTGAACAGCCTTCCTGCACAGATTCTGGGAGGCGCGGCTGTCGCCGCAATAATCTGCTTAGGAGTCTGTCACGGAGACGACCCCATCAGCCCTGCCAAGCCGTAAGCCTTCGGGAAATGCTTCCTTATCAGGGATGGACTCAAAACACTGCCTTCTTCGTTGTTTCGCCCCGCGATATAACTTTTAGCGATTTAGATTCAGTCCGGCTGAGAGGAAAGACGGCGCAGACGCCGGCCCTCGCGCAGCAGGAAAGCCATGTATAGAACGACGGCGACATTAACCAGGAACACGCCGGAGCGCAACCAAGTGATGCCGCGGAGAAGCTCGCGGATCTCAAACGGGACCAGCAGCATTCCAGATAAGAAGGCAATCCACTCGGCCCAGGTGCGGCCCTTCCACAGGCCGTAGCCCTCGGCGAAGCGGAGCGCAGCATAAACAAAAGAGAGTTTCACCGCCAGCCACAGCCGGGCGTCGGTAAGGTCATCGGCCCAGTCAAGAAAAAGCTGCGCCGAACGCCGGTCTGTGCTGATATGCAAAACCGCCAGAATGCTTTCCGCGATGACCCACACATCTTTGTGCAGCAGCAGGATGGCCACAATGCCGACGATCAGGACCCCAAGCCCTTTGGCAAATTCGAGGGTAGCAACTGCCCGCAGCAGGTTCTTCTGGGCACGGTGCCGGTCGATGTTCTTCGGCAGAAGCATTGCGGGGTTCAGTTTTTGCGGCCGCGGACAGCAGCGCGAAGCTCAGTCACAATTTCCTGAGCGGCTTGAATCGCCGCCGCATGCTGATTGACGTTAAAGGAAATCGCTCCCACTCGGGCATGCCCGCCACCGCCGTAGCGCTCGCAAATCTTTGCGAGATTGACAACCGGTTCCTCAGGCGCCCACGGATTCGAGCCCACTGAAACCTTCACGCGGAAGCTGCTCTTGCTGAGGCCCACGCTGTAGATCGATTTGGGATGCAGATAGTAGGGGACAAATTTGTTATAGCCCTCGAGGTCGTGATCGGTCACGTCGAAAAAGATGGTTCCATCAATACACTCGGTCCGCTGCTTCAGAATGTCGATGGAAAGCTCGTGCCGGCGGAGCAGCGGAGGCAGTAGGGGAGCGACGAACGGCTCTTCGAGAATGGCAGCGAGCGGCTTCGTCGCCAGCAGCGGGATAAGGTTGGGCACGAAACGCTGATCGGGAGCTGATTCGATCACCATGGTGAGCTTCATCGCCGGAGCTTTCATTTCCACCGCGGTCTGCGCGTCGGGATAGAGGGCGCCGTCGATGACGTCGGTCCAGTGCACGAGATCAGCGAGGGGAGCGGCGTTAAACCCGAAACGCTCCTGCGCGATCATGGCAATGAAACTGGTGCAGGATTTGAAATCAGGATCATAGAACTTCTGATTGCTCTGGTCGCTTTCAAAGTGAGCGGCATCGGCTTCTGAAAGAAACGCGCTCTGGTGGTGATCGAACCACCAGGTAATTTTGGGCGAACTGGAGTACTTGAAATCGACGATAGCGTTCTCGTCGCCGTTGAAATCAGATTCGTTGAAAAGCGAGCCGGCGCGATGCAAAAGTCCGGAGAAAACGAAGTCCGCGTCGTCGCGGATGCGTTCGCGATAGAAGCGGGAAAAGAGCGCGGCAGAAGAAGCCCCATCAAAGCATTTGTCGTGATAAAAAACTCTAACTTTCAATGATCGCCCCAGTTCGATCCAGATTCCCTGCCTCCGAAAACACGAAAAGTCGCGACTTTCGGCCAGCAAGGTAAAAGCTAATAGGATTGACAGCTTAGGAGGAGAAAGTCAAGCGGAGTAGTGGCGGGGTGGTCTCCCGATTCGACTTTTATTGGCTGCGTCATCCCGAACGCCCGCGCTTTCACCAGCGGGCGGAAGGACTCGCGTACGTCGCCGTGCCGCTCCGCGCGAGATCCCGCTCTCCGCCTGAAAAGCGGCTTCACTCGGGATGACGCAATCGAAAAGATGACGGCTGGGATTTCAGACCGAGCCAGTACAGGCTGTTCGTGGTTGGGCGCGTTTTGATAAGAAGGCGAGCCGAGCGCAGCTGCCGCGTCCGGCTCTGCGCTTGCTCTACATCCCCGGACCCTCCGGGTACGCCGGCAGATCGGGCGGACGAGGCGGCAGTTTCATCGGGTTCTCCTGGATCTGCTTCATGACCATCTCGATCGCTTTTTCCAGTTGCGGATCTTGGCCGTCGCGCACCAAGTCCGGACGATTATCGACTTCGATGTCGGGCGCAACGCCGCGATTTTCGATCAGCCATTTGCTATCGAGGCCATACAGCGAAAATTCGGGACGTGTGATATAGCCGCCGTCGATCAAAGGCATCTCTCCGCGGATGCCGCGAACGCCGCCCCACGTGCGCTCGCCAATGAGCGGGCCGAGTTTGTACTGCTTGAAGAAATAACTGAAGAAGTCGCCGTCGGATGCGGCGTAGTGATTGGTGACGCAGGCCATGTAGCCGTGAAAGACCGGGGCAGGCTCTGTGTCGGACGCAAAGTTGCGGGCCGATTCCATGCCGGCGAGAATACGCCGCAGGCGCTCAAAAATAATCTGATCGACGAAGCCGCCGCCGTTGTAGCGGACGTCGAAGATGATTCCCTGCTTGCGAATCTGCGGGAAATACTGTTTGACAAACTGGTTCAATCCATCGGCACCCATGTCAGGGAGGTAAACGTATCCGATTTTGCCGCCGCTGGCCTCATCGACTTTGCGGCGGTTGGTTTCGATCCAGTTCAATTCGTGCAGGCTAAATTCGCTGGAAAGCGGTCGAACAACCACGTTGTGCGCGCCCTGCTCGGAGGGCTTGCTATTGATGGAGAGCGTGGTGGCCTGATTGACGGTGTTGACGAAGAGTTCATAGGGATTCTGCGGAATCCGCAAAGGACGACCGTTGACCGCCAGAAGATAGTCGCCTTCCTTGACCATGACGCCAAGTTCGGTAAGCGGAGAACGCAGGCTGCGATCCCAATTCTGGCCGTGATAGATTTTAGCGAGGCGGTACATTCCGCTTTTTTTATCGGGCTCGAAATCGGCACCGAGGAGCCCGACATTAACCTTCGGAATCTTCGGATAATCGCCTCCGCCCACGTAGGTGTGAGAGTTGGAAAGTTCGCCGATCATTTCGCCCAAAATGTAAGTAAGGCTCAACCGGTCGGCGACATAGGGCAGCAGTTGCGCGTACTTGTCGCGCTCCGCTTCCCAATTCACACCGTTCATCGAGGGCTCGTAGAAGTAATCTCGTTCCTGGCGCCACACCTCGTTAAAGACTTCTTTCCATTCCGCGGGAGGGTCGATTTCCATTTGCATGGCGGCAAAATTTAACGCGCCTTCGCCGGGGTGGGCGAGCGGCCCCGGCTTCGAGCCAGCTTCCTCGCCTTCAGGAACTTTCGCGTCTACGATGCCGTAACTGTGCGCCGCAGGCATATCTTCCTCATCGCTCTCCCCGCTCTTGGGAATGGCATAGAGGATTTTCTTTCCGTCGAACGACAGCGCATAGCCGTCGGCGCCTTCGAGGAAGACATGATCCTTGCGATCTTTCAAGTCATACGCATGAATCGCAGAAGTTTCGCCTGGGAGCGGCCCGGAAAGACCCTGAATAGGCGAGGAAATATAGAAGACGATGCCTTTGGCCGCGGTCAGACTCTGTAGATTGCCGGGCGGGATGGGCAGGCTGACGATGCGATCCTGAATGCCCTCGAGGTCCATGCGGAAATTCTTCAGCGGAGGACGCGTGCCCGGCTTCACTTCTTTTTCAGCTTCACTTGAAGCCTCCTTCGATTCCGGCTGCGATTTGGCGGCAGGCGGAGTCTTGGTTTTCGGCTTTGCCTCCGGCGTTTTAGGCGGCTTCTGGCCGGGAGTTTCTCCTCCGGGCGGGGGAACCAGAAGCACATCCGGCGACTGCGGCGCCATCACTTCATCGCTCAATACGGGAAAGGGAGAAGGTTCATCCGCGCGCAGCGTTACGACATACACGCGGCCGGCTTTCGGATTGGCGAACTCCATGTCATAGACGCCAAGCACTTCGTTGTAGTCGCGGTTGGAAAGAAAATACAGATACTTTCCTTCGGGGTCGAAGTATGGCGCGGTGCTGTCGAAAGCATCGGTGGTCACAGAAGAGATTTTTCGATCGCCGAGGTTGTACAGATAAATCACACCATTGTGATTTTCCGACTGCTTGGAGTAGACAACCCAGTTGCTGTCGGGCGACCAGTTGTAATCGGTTAAATCGGAATAGTGCCCTTGATCGATCTGAACCTGCTTTTTTTCCTTGATGTCGACGTAGAAGAGGTGAACGTCTTTATCGGCAAACAATAACTTCTGGCTGTCGGGAGACCAGAGCGGGGCCATACGAAACACCTTCCCATCGAATGTGATTCGCTGCTCCTGGCCGAGTCCATCCTGCGGCGCGATGTAGAGTTCCTCTTCTCCCGAACGATCGGACATGTAGGCGATCCAGTGGCCATCGGGCGACCAGGCGGCATATTGCTCGCGAATTCCCGGAGTATGAGTGAGATTGCGAATGCTGCCTTCTTTGGCAGGAACCGTATAGATATCACCGCGAGCAGTGAAGACGCCACGTTTGCCATCGGGAGCGATATCGAAATCTGTGATCAGATTGCTGACGTTCGCCCAGTGTTTGCGAGCGAGATCGCGCTCGCCGGGAAGATAAATGGTGAGCTTGTGTTCTTTTTGGGTCGCGAGATCAAAAAGATACAGGTAGCCACCGTTCTCGAAAACAATCGCATCCGGGCCGAGGCTCGGCCAATTTACGTCGAACTCGGTGAAGTGCGTGAGTTGCTTGATTTCATGAGAGGTCAGGCTATAGCTGTAAAGGTTTAAGCGATGCTCGGGGCCGCGGTCGGAATCGAAATAAATCGTGTCACCGTGCCACATGGGAAAAGTGTCGGTCCAGTCGGTGTGCGGCATTTCCTCGATGTGGTTTGATTTGAGATCGTAAATCCAGATCGATTGCGCCATGCCTCCGGTGTAGCGCTTCCAGGTGCGGAAGTTTCGGAAGATGCGGTTGTAGGCGATGCTGTTTCCATCGGGAGAATAAGAGGTTAGACCGCCTTTATCGAGCGGAAGAGCTTCTTCTAATCCGCCGTCGATGCTGACACTGTAGAGGCGGCCGAACCAGCCGTTGTAGGTGTCGCGGCGGCTGAGGAAGACGATGCGCTGGCTGTCGGGAGTCCAGGTGATGACTTCGTTGTGAACGCCCATGCGCTCATTGAGGTGATCGCCGCCGGGATGAAAGGTCAACTGTTTTGGTTCGCCGCCTTCGGCGGGCATGATGTAGACGTTGTGATTGCCGTCGTACTCGCCGTTGAACGCGATCCATTTTTGATCGGGGGAGAATTTCGCGAATAATTCCTGGCCGGGCGCGGTGGTAATGCGCTCGGCAGTGCCCCCTTCGCGCGAAACCAGCCAGAGATCACCGCCATAACTGAAAACGATTTTGGTCTTGGAAACGTCGGGGAACCGGAGCAAACGGCCTTCGGATGGATTCTGGGCGAAGCTAAGAACGGAAAAAACAAATGAGAAAATGGCGAGCATCCAGCGAGAACGCATGGGACTTCCTCCTGTCAAGAACGGCATCATGAAAGCCAGATACTACCGCTGATAAAAACGTGCGTGGCATGCTGAGTCGAACGGATCATTGGATCTGTAAACCAGTGGATCCGCAAACAAGTGGTCGGCAAAGAAAGGGATCCGCAAACTGATCCAAGTGGACAACAGTCCGATTGTACGACTGATTTGAGCGTCTGTGCTGCTTCTAAGGAAAGGCAACCGCCCGTTGACCCGGCTCCCTCGCGCCTGCTACGTTCCTAATGTTTGCCTGAAAACGGAGAACTACCATGCCAGCCATTAAATTTCATGGTGTCGATTTCATCCAGTTCGATTCGCTGCTTAGCGAAGAAGAGCGCCTAGTACGCGACACCACGCGCCAGTTCATCGAAGACAATCTGATTCCCATCATCGAAGAGTGCAACCGCGCGGGACGCTTTCCGCGGGAACTGGTAAAGCCGATGGCCGATCTCGGCTTCTTCGGCGCGTCACTGAAAGGGTACGGATGCGCGGGGATGGGCAACGTCGAATATGGGCTGATGACGCAGGAACTGGAGCGCGGCGATAGCGGCGTGCGCAGCTTCGTCAGCGTGCAATCCGGACTGTGCATGTACCCGATTTATGAATTTGGCAGCGAAGAACAGAAACAAACCTGGCTGCCGCCGATGCAAAAGGGAGAGAAACTCGGTTGCTTCGGATTGACGGAACCGGGCTTCGGATCGAATCCCGGAGGCATGCTCACGCGCGCGCGCAAAGTTGGGAACGAATACATTTTGAATGGCGAGAAGATGTGGATTACCTCGGGCTCGATCGCCGATGTGGCGATTATTTGGGCGAAGGTGGAAAACGAAGACAACCGGATTCGGGGATTTCTGGTTGAAACCGACCGCCCGGGTTTCAAAGCTGACGACGTGCACGGCAAGTGGTCGCTGCGGGCGTCGGTAACCTCGGGATTGTCGCTGCAGGATGTGC
>JASHTD010000040.1 GCA_030040725.1 Candidatus Sulfotelmatobacter sp.
CCGAAGGGCAACACGTTGGTCAGGAAGACGCTGGCGCGCCCAGACATTTCGGTGGCACTCCTGACCTGCAGCAGATTCTGAGCCGTACTCCGGTTGTTGCCCTAAACGATCTGCACAAGGGCGAAGCCGTGGTTGCGCTTTCCACCGAAGGCGCTGCCGACTCTGGAACCGCGATCACTTTGCTCACCGGCGTCGAGTCAATCCTGGAAGCCGCGCCGAATGCGAGCAGCGCCTCGATTCTCACGCCGTGGAGTCTCGGCGCGCCCTCAGCCGATGCCGGCGGACCGTAGTGACCTGACGCCGGAGAATTAAGACAATTCTCATTTCGTCGACTCCTTATCTGGATAATCGCCATGCTATTGCTCCTTCGCACTGGTATGCCGCCATTGATCCCGCGCGCCTCGTCTTGAGCTGTCGCGCCTCAGCCTCATTTCTTCGGCCAACCAATTGAAGAACCTTCCCCCTCCTGCCGATAAGTCAATCGTTCCAGCCAAGTGAGCGCTGTCCTCGAAGTATGCCAGGAGAAAAACGAATGAACTTTGACGATGCCATTGCAGCCCACGTCGAATGGAAGACCAAACTGAAAAAGTATCTCAAGCAGCCGGACCACAGCCTGAAATCAGCCGATGTGGCTGTCGACAATAAATGCTCACTCGGCCAATGGATCCACGGGGATGGCAAGAAGTTCGCCTCTTTGCGGGAGTTTTCCGAGCTGCAAAGCGAGCATCAGCGGTTTCACAAGGCCGCTGCCGCCGTGATCGCAAAAGCCGATGCCGGAAAAGACCAAAACGAAGAAGTCGCCCTGGGATCCAAGAGCGAGTACTCCTCCGCCTCCTCCGCCGTCGTTTCCGCAATCATGGCGATGAAGGCAAAGGCTGGCATATAGCTTCACCGTCGAACGCTTCACGCGAACCTTCCTCCCGCGTCGCCGGGCTGGAGCGAACCTTGTTTTCAGGTTATTCTGAAAGGGTTGGAAATCTCTGGGGTTCCTCCAGCCTAAGGGTTCTCGATCCGTTTGTCGCGTTCTCCCATTACAAGACGTCAGTTTCTTTTTTCGACCGCTGCAGCCGGTGCGATCGCCGTCGCGGCAGATGGCATTCTGCTCGCGCCCAATCTTCCTCGCATCGTCCGCCGCGAGTTTGTGTTGTCGCGGCTGCCCCAGCGAATGGACGGCTTCACCATCGCCCTGCTCAGCGATTTTCACTATGATCCGATCTTTTCCGTTCAACCTCTGCGCGCCGCTATTCCTCTCGTGAATAACCTTCATCCCGACCTGATCGTTTTGACCGGAGACTTCGTTACCGTCCCGGATTTCGGCGATCGCCGCAAAGCCGCGTTCGCCGCCGAACCCTGTGCTCAATTGCTCCGCCGGATGACTGCTCAGCACGGTTTGTGGGCCGTTCTCGGAAATCACGATCACGATACCGATCCCGAATATGTCACCCATGCGCTCGAAGCGGTGAACATTCACGTATTAATTAACGAGTCCCAGCCCATCGAGCGCGATGGCGCGCGATTCTGGCTATCAGGTCTCGATGACGTCTTCAGCCACGATGCCGATGTGCCCAAAACATTGCAGAGTCTGCCTGCAGGCGAAGCCGTCGTCATGCTCGTGCACGAGCCGGATTTTGCGGATATCGTCTCTCGATTTCCCGTCGATCTGCAGCTTTCCGGGCACTCCCATGGAGGCCAGATCAGGGTACCTTTCTTGCCTCCTCTCTATCTGCCGCGATGGGCGAAAAAGTATATCTGGGGCACTTACCAAATCGGCGCTCTCACGCTGTACACCAATCCCGGACTTGGGACCATTGAGGTGCCGGTGCGGCTGAATTGTCCGCCCGAAATCACATTCGTGACTCTGCGTTCCCCAAATCCCTAGCGTGACAACCATTGTCCTCGCCGATTACTGGCGCCATGACGAACGACAACCCGAGGCACCAAATGTGCAATCGCCTTCATCTTTGCCCGCCGCTTGCGGGGCCGTCCTCCGCTGAAATGATTCATAGCAATCTGCTTAGGCGAATTCGAAGTTCGGCCTCGCGGTTGCTGGGTGCAACCGGCTGAGTTGCTTGACCTGGCACTTTCGCTTGACGGCATGACTCCCCGCATCTGCCTCTGCATTTCGATATTCGTTGCTGGCGGCGTGAGTTCCGCCTCGGTGCAAACACCTTCCATCCAATTCCGCCATCAGACCTTGCACGACCGCGAACGCCAGATTTGGAAGGCGCCAGCCCGTGCTGCTGAATACAGTCAAGTCCCGCACGAAAGCGGGCGCCCCGGTTGTTTCGACGTCGAGGCGCCGAAGGCTCTGACCACGCCTGATCCTTTTCTGACCGCTCTCGGCCAGGAACTGAAGGTTAAGGTCAACTTCATCATAGGAACAGACGGCCGGGTACACAGCCCACTTATTCTGCAGAGCGCTGGCCGGCTCGGTGACCGCGACGTGCTCAGAACCGTCCGGACTTGGCGTTATCGCCCCGCTACCTGCAACGGAGTTCCCACCGAGGCCGAAGGCAACGTCGAGTTTTCCCGTCATTGAATTTGCCCGCCTTAGTCTAAAATGACCCATGAACGGGAACACCGGAATCGTGGACAAAAATAAAGAAGAGAAAACCAGAGGACACGAAGTAGTTAAATCCTCCGTCGCGGCGCGAGACTCCGAAGGTGGGATTCCGCAGATCGGGCCTTACAATCGGGCGCTCGGGGAAATCTACCAGCGTCTCTATCCCGAGATTCGCCGCCCCAAACCGAATCAGGAAGCCATCGCTGCGGCGCTACAAGCCATGCAACGCCTTACTATGGAGTCCGATGCGGAAACTTCGGTGGAGCAGGCCGTCGCCGGATCGGTTCCTACAACCGTCTGCGCGGCTTGCGGACATCGCAACCGCGAAGGCAATAAGTTCTGCGGAGGTTGTGGAGTAAGCCTGGAAGCGCCAGAATTTCATGCGCCCGCCGCTGAAAGTTCACATCGCGACAGTCCCGCTCGCGTTGAATCTGAAACTGCCGCGAATGCCGAGCCATTTGCGACCGCAGGTGAAGCTCGTCCAAGTGAAGCACGTCCAAATGAAGTTCGCCCGAACGAAGCTCATCCGAACGAGGTTCATCCTCAGTCAGAAGCTCCCGCCGGCACGCACTTCTATCACCACCACTATCATCATCATTATTTCCAGGGGGAATCTGACACTGCGACCACGGTATCGCCCCGTGGCACCACTTCTGACAGCGCGCGTGGAGCCGACCGCCTGCGTGCGGCCGCAGCCGCCAAAGGCGAGCACATGACCCGCAGCGAGGCTGCGGTGCGCCGTCTCACCCAGGAATGGATTTTGGCTTGCAATACCCGGCAACTCGAAGAATTGACCGAACTCTATGCTGCCGATGCGGTGATCCTCCGCTCCAATCTTCCGCCCATCCGAGGCGCGGCGGGGGTGCGCGAGTTTTTCTTCTCGTCGCTTGAAGCCGGTCTCGGAGAAGTCGCTCTCGATCCCGTGCGCGTCGAAGTTGTCGGCGATCTGGCGCATGAGGTCGGGCGCTATAGCGCCCTGGTTCCCGGAACCGTCGGGAAACGCCGCGAGGAGCGCGGCAAATACTTATGGGTCTTCGCCAAGCAGCCGGATGGCGAGTGGAAACTGATTGCCGAGTGTTGGTGCAGCGATCTCATGCTGACTGGCGCGGAATCCGATGTTCCGAAAGCTGTTCCATTGGCCGGCAAGCCCACCGCGCGAAAAAGCTGAAGAATTTGTCACAGCGTTACACCCAGCTTTTCCAGTTGCGCCCGCAATTGGGCGACGCTCTGCATCTGAATCGTCCGCATGCCTAATGCTTCAGCGCACTCCAGGTTCAGAGCGCGATCGTCTATAAAGCAACACTCCTGCGGATCGAACTGCGTAACCTCAATCGCCAGCTTATAGATTCCGCTCTCCGGTTTTCGCAGTCCCACGAAGCACGAACTCACGAAC
Source organism: Candidatus Sulfotelmatobacter sp. (assembly GCA_030040725.1). GTDB lineage: Bacteria > Acidobacteriota > Terriglobia > Terriglobales > Acidobacteriaceae > Sulfotelmatobacter. The sequence continues at coordinate 3,957 of JASHTD010000040.1, forward strand.
AGCCGGAAGGTCTCCCGCAATCCGAATTTTTCGATGCGATACAGATTGAGCTCGCGGGACTCATTGTTGATGGTGCTCATGAAGTAGTTGCCGCTCTCGGCAAGTGAGCGCGCGAAGGCAAGCGAATCAGCCTTGGGCTGGGATAGCGTGTACATGTAATCGCGAAACTCCTCGCAGCTGAAGCTTCGTTTGCGGTAAAAGACCGTGCGCTGCAGGTATTCTTCAAGAGAAATCTTGCCGCGCTCAAAAGATGACACCACCATCTCGTGCCGCGAGTGAAACTCTTCCTGGTCGAGCCCGAAATGTTCCAAAGCAACTTTGCGCTCGTTGTGGTCCCACGCATTGGTGAGCAGTACTCCTCCAACATCCCAAAAAAGCGCACGAATAGCAGCCACCGGATCGATCCTCCCTCTTGCCCCAGTCTTATCCAGCAGAATCTTCTCTTCGTCAAAGGCCTTGCACGACAAAGAATTGTAAGATGCCCAGCCCACAAATGAGAATCAAACGTTGCGTCGATTTTTTGGGTGCTGGCAAACCGCTTTGCGCGAACAACCAGAATCAAAACCCAACCGCCCCAGCCGTCTCCAGCCCGCGAATCGCATGTATAATTCAGCTTTCGCGCCATTGCTTCGCGCCGCCGCTGAAAGGAGTTCGAATGTCGGTTTCACTGGTAACCGGCGGAGCCGGATTCATGGGCTCCCACGTTGCGGAACATTTGTTGAAAATGGGACATAGCACCGTTGTGCTGGATGATCTCAGCGGTGGTTTTCGTGAAAATGTCCCTGCGGGCGCGATTTTCGTCGAGGGTTCGATCCTCGACCACGAACTGATCAACCACCTGTTTCGCAAGCATTCCTTCACTTACGTCTACCACCTGGCGGCCTACGCAGCCGAAGGCCTGAGTCATTTCATCAAGCGCTTTAATTACAACAACAACCTTATCGGCTCCGTAAACCTGATTAATGCCGCGGTCAATTATGAGGTCAAATGCCTCGTCTTCACTTCATCCATTGCGGTATACGGCGCGGGACAGGTCCCCATGCGCGAAGATACTGTGCCCATCCCTGAAGACTCTTACGGCATTTCGAAACTTGCGGTCGAGCAGGAACTGCGAATCACCCATGAAATGTTCGGTCTCGACTACGTGATTTTCCGTCCTCATAACGTTTACGGGGAAAGACAAAATATCGGAGACCGTTACCGCAACGTGGTCGGCATTTTCATGAACCAGTTGCTCCAGGGGAAAGCCATGACCATCTTCGGGGATGGCAGCCAGCAGCGGGCATTCACTCACATCGACGACGTGGCGCCTATTCTGGCCAGTTGTGTGGAGAAGCCGGCGGCCAGAAATCAGATCTTTAACATCGGGGCCGACACTCCGCATTCCGTTAACGATCTTGCCAGCGTAGTCGCGGCCGCGATGGAAAAATCACCTAGGATCGAACATCTCGATGCACGCAACGAAGTGAAGTTGGCCTTTTCAGATCACTCGAAAGCTGAAGCCATTTTCGGCAAGAGAGAAAAAGTCTCCTTGAACGATGGTGTTCAGAGGATGGCCGATTGGGTAAAGAAGAATGGCGCGCGCGAAAGCTCAATCTTTGAAGGCATCGAAATTGAGCGCAAACTGCCTGCCAGTTGGGCGCGCGTGGCCAGCCTGACTCGATAGGCTAATAGGCGTTTTTGCTGGTGAACAGCTTCACCACCGTCATGGTGATGATCTGCAGATCGAAGGTGAGGCTCCAGTTCCGGAGATAATATAGGTCATATTCCACCCGCTTCGCAATGGAAGTGTCCCCGCGCCAGCCGTTGACCTGGGCCCAGCCCGTAATGCCGGCTTTGAACATGTGCCGCGCATTGTAGCGGTCGAATTCCTCGAGAAATCTTTCGACAAAAAATGGGCGTTCCGGCCGTGGTCCGACGATGCTCATGTCCCCTTTGATTACATTGAGGAATTGCGGCAGTTCATCCAGATTCGTCTTGCGCAGGAGCGTTCCCACCGCCGTCCGCCGCGGATCATTGTCGCTGGTCCAGCGCGTGTCGCCTTCTTCCCGGCTTCCTACCCGCATCGTGCGGAATTTCAACATACGGAACACCCGGCCGTTAAGGCCGACCCGATCCTGAGCGAACAAGATCGGACCCTTGCTCGTGAGCCGGACGGCCAGCGCGATCAACAGCGTCAGCGGAAGCGTGAGCAGCATGACGACCATCGAGAAAGCAACGTCAAAGATGCGCTTCTGGAAAAGGTAAGGCCCGGTCTCTGCCAAGGTTGGCCGCAAATCTAGCATGTGGATCCCGCCCAGGTCGATGAGGCGGTCGCGCAGTATGACTCCTTCGCCCAGATCGATCACCACGCGCGTAGGCACGCACAGCTTCTCCAGCGTCGGCGCAATTTTCTGGACGTCGCTCAAACGTGCGGCGGGCAGCGCAATAATTACGTCGTGAATGGAGTGCCCATTGGTGAAGGCCGGAATCTGATCCAGTTCGTATACCGGACCATCTACCGCAACTTCCTGGTCAGGAAGCCGGACAAAACCTACAACCTTGCAGGGCAACACTTCGCCATGCAGCAATGAGGCACCCACGCGGCGTGCAAAACGATCCGTCCCGACCACCAGAATCTTGACTTCATTTCGGCCGTTTTCCCGGAGGAACTCCAGAATGACTCTCGCCGCAATCCGAGCGATGGTCGCCAGCACAAACAGAGTTACTGCGCTGATGCCGATCACGACGCGAGAATAGCTGGCCTGCCGATAGAGAAAACCTGCGGCCATCACTACCGCGTAGGTAAACGCCAGAGCCTCGATCAGACGCCGGCTTTTTCCCCCCGGCGCATAGAGTTGCTCGACGTTCCACAACCCCGATTCTTCCGCCGCAATCGCCCACACGATCGTCGTGAGCAGCAGGACCCCCCAATACGAGGGCAACCCCGCTGGAGGCGTGCGCGACATGAAAAAATTGAAACCAAAACGTATTTTTACCGCGATGAAATAGGCAAAGGCCGGCAGCAACAGAGTTAAAATTCTCAGATAGAGGCGTACATAACTGAGTCGACTGCGAATCATACAGAAGCCTAGCTCTCCTGCGGGACAGCAATTAATAATCCTTCAACAGCCTTTTTGTCTAGTTTATTCAAAGGCACCGTAAGAACTCAGCCGCCGTTTCAGTGCCAACGGGAGAAAACGCTGATTCAGGCCAAGCAGTAAACCTGCTGATTTGGCGAAACTCTGGCCAAGGCCCGCTCCCCCTTTACGCTGCGACCCGCCATTCTTGGCTCGCGTAAACTGTTTGCCCAAGACTGTCCGAAAGTCGCGAAACATGGTGGACCGCGTCCCTGGAGCGTCCCAAATCTGCAGTTCTTTTAAAGTGTATCCAATGTCAAAGTAGCGCTTGAAAAGCTGCTTGGCACTGTACTCGTGAGAATGAAACACCGGCGCCTTCGGTTCATAGACAATCTTCCATCCCGCGTCGAGAATCCGCTTCGCAATCGCCAGGTCCTCGAACATTTTCAGATCCTCAGGATAAGGATTTTCTTCCCAAACGCTCCGCCGGATGGCGCTGTTTACATCCGAAAAATGGTAAAAACGATATCCCAGGCCATTCCGGTGACCCGGATCTTTCACGATTCTTTGCTCGCCGTAAACCCGGTCGAAGGTGTCGTAGCGCTCCGTCGTCGAACCCGGTTTCGGCAGTTGCCGTCCGTAAGCCGCTCCCACCCCCGGATCGCTGAAATTATCCAGCAGGGTATGCAGCCACGTATCGGAAGCCGGAATCGCGTCTCCCGAAAGATTGACCACGATCGGCCCCTTTCCCAAGCTGGCAGCCCAGTTTCGTGTACGCGCATGGTGAAATTCATGCGCCGGAATTTGCTCGATACGTATGGGGTAACCCCGGGCAATTTCTAAAGTTGCGTCGGTCGAGCCGGAATCTACAAGAATTACCTCAAACTCGCCGACGCCTTTCTGCGCAAAGATGGCCTCTAGGCAGGAGCCGATATTGCGCCCTTCATTTTTCGTCAGAATTGAAATTGAACAGTCAAGCATGTGCGTTTTTTTAGCGATTCGGGCCCGTAATTGCCAACGCTCTCCCTACGCGGCGAGGGATTCCGCATTCAGGAGCGTAGTGCCGCTATTTTGGAGTTGCTGATCATTATACGCGATGGCAATTGAGGTACTTGGTTTAGAAGAGGCGAATGGATGAAAATGACACCGCTCGACGAAAATGGGTCAGTCTAGGATGCTCCTGATTCCGTGTTTGCCGGCTTCCTCACACCGGTGGAAGGTTTTGCCCGACACTCAACCTTTCGTCAAAACTGTAAGGCACGCTCGCGAATTCTGGTAACGTGACCGCCGGGCGACCGTCTATCTTCAGGAGATTATAGAAGATCCAGAGTCAAACATCGAATCAGGAAAGATCGAGTCAAAAGCCTTCGCGTCAAAAAGATCAAGTCAAAGGAGCGCCCCGTGAAGCCAGCACTTTCTCGCATCGCCGCCCTAAGTCTTTTTCTCCTGCTTTCGTTCCATTGCTTCGCACAGCAAAACCCGCAACCGCCCGCAACGTTGCGCAGCCTTCTCCTCCACGAATTGCGCACCACCCACAATCAGGCCGACTGGTTCGTGCCCATCAGCATCGCCGTCGATGGCCTCACTGCCGAACAAGCCAGTTGGCAACCACCCGCCGGAGGCCATTCCGCCGGCCAGCTCACCTATCATTTATTGTTTTGGAATCGCCGCGCCCTCGCCAAGTTCAAAGGCGAAGACCCCGGGAAATATGGTGGCAACAACGACGAAACCTTCGAAAAGTTCGACGCCAAGCAATGGGCTGACACCGTCAAGCAGCTCGATCAGGTAATGACGGATCTCGAAAAACTCGTCGAATCGGCCAACGACAAGCAGCTCGCTCAATGGGCCGATACCATCGGCAACATCTGCACCCACAACGCCTACCACGTCGGCCAGATCGTCTATGTCCGCAAATTGCAGGGCGTCTGGAATCCGGAGAAGGGCGTGAAATAGAAACAGCGGCCGAGCGGGACGCGGTCGCCGTTTGCCTTGCCATCGGCCGTCCCATTTCTCGCTGCTTCTGCGAGAAGTGGGGCGGCGCACTAACTGACCATCTCTTTCAGCGCCGCAATCAGTCCGCTCTCCGGCTCACGCTCTAGGCGCCGCATCTCCTCCACCAGCACTTCCATCGTGCAACCAAACGCCCGGTTCAGCTCAACGGGCTCGAGTGACCCGGGAACACATCTCGCCGCTGCGTCTTTCTCCGCCTCCGGAAGATCGTCGAGGCCACGCCCTTGTTTAGCAACCACTCCGCATCGTAGGCAGGCCAGTTCGAACACCTGACTCCGCATTCCGCTTAGCATGTACTCTGCCTGCAAACCGCGTCCGCGTTCGAGGCTCGATCGAACGTGTAGAGCATACAGCCACGCCATCCCAACCAAGTCTTGAGCGCTCGATGCCGGGGTAGAACGCGGCGTCTTCGCTTCTCCAAATATCAGCCGGAAATTCGGCCCGATCGCACCGAAATCTTCCGCACGCCAGAACGCGATATCCACCTGCAGCGTGTTTCTCAATAGGAATACGCGAAAAAGCGTTGTGCCTCGCATCACGTCGACATGTGCGACCGCATGATGACGTTGATAAAGACTCGCCGTCCATTCGGCGATCACCTGATCATACGAGGCAGTCGCCTTCAAACCGAGCGCCAGGTCGATATCGGACCAGCGATCGAGCCGCGACGCTGCGGCTGATCCCGTGTGCGCCGCTCCACACAGGTTGGCATCCTTTTGAGCGGCAGAGACGAGTTCATCCCGCAGGCGCTCGCGTTCCTCAGGACTAAAAATCGCCACGCCGAAGATGTTAACGGATCATGGCTGCTGTTTGGGCGAAATCGCGCGAGCAAAACCTGATCTCATTCCGAACCGGGCGCGAAGCGGGGTGAGAGCCCGCCCTGAGCGAAGTCGATGCTTGAACTATCACCAATGAGGGTGCCCCACTTCTCGCCGTCTTCGCGAGAAGTGGGAAGACCGTGTCCGAAGTATCCGTTTTGAAAGGACGCGCCTTTCAGGCGCGCCAAACTTCATGCATTCGTAAAAGATCGGCCCTTCGGGGCCGCGTGAGCCGACTCAGCTAATCCGAAACTCCAACTTACTGCGACGGAATCAACACCGCCACCGACGCTACGCACTTCCAGGCCCGGTCAACCTTAACCCAGGTATCGAGAAACCGCTCACGCCGCGTCGCCGATTTTCCTTTCTCCACGCTCCGGGTGCGAAAAACCCCGTAAACTACCGCCGAGTCTCCATAAACATCACCCTTACTCTTTTCCGTCACCGCCTGCGCTGGCTTCTGATACCCAGGTGCCTTCAAACTCACCAGAAATTCGCGCTTCGTCTGGATACTCCCGTCAACATCGATCGAAACGAAGCTCTCGGCCAGCAGCAGGTCGAGAGCTTTGGTGTCGTTGGTTTCGAGGGCGCGATTCCAGGAATTATCCAGGGCAAGCACGTGCGCGCCTTCATCGGACTGAGAAGAAGTCTGCGCCGCCGCCCCGCAGACGCTGAAAAATAGACCAACGCCGAAAAATAGAGAAGCGCCAAGAACCAGAATCGGTTTCATAAACGAAAGCCTCATGGAAATCTCTTTCGTGCTGAACGCGCGGGCAACGAAGTGCCCCCGGTGATATACGGAATGGGGAAATTTTAAAAGAGAGGGGCGTGTTTGGATATTGGCAGCAGTGGGACTTCGAGTGCGGCTGGGTTCCTTCCACCACGCCGCAAATCTTATTAACCGATGTCATTCCGAACCCACGCGTAGCGCGGGCGAGAGCCCGCCCTGACCTAAACGGCTGTGAAACAGCGGTGAGGGACCTGCTTTTGTCGAAGGGGCGATTGAAAATCGCCAGGCGGGTGCCCCACGTCTCGCCTCCTTTGCGAGACGTGGGACCTCACAGGAAGACCGCTCTGAAAGGGAACCTGCTTTTCATGGCTTACGCTGCGGCAAAGAATCGAAGCCCCGAGTTTTCACTCGGGGCTTGTAGATACCAAACGCTGCTTGCCGAACACTTTTATGATAAGCCGATCACGCGCATTGTCAAGCATCCTCAGAAGTGTCGAGTGACCCGAGGAGGGCAAGGGGGTCGAACCCTAGTGGCTGCAAAAACACTCGACTGTTCGGCAAACAGCGTCCAGTATCCACTGGCAGTACCCTCCTAAACGCCGCTCGCATCGGATGAATTCTATCGAAGCGCAGTCGCACCAGATCAAAATTCTCTAAGAAAAAACTTACGACTATTCCCAGATCGGTCCAGTAGTAAAAAGCTCCGCCTCGCGGCGGGGCTCCTGCTCTTGCTCGCGACTCACAACTCGCGACTAACTTAGTACATGTCTCCCATCCCGCCGCCGTGTCCGCCGCCGGGCATCGGAGCTTCCTTCTTTTCCGGAATCTCCCCGACCAGCGCTTCGGTGGTGAGCATCAGGGCTGCGATCGAGCCGGCGTTGGTGAGTGCGGTGCGGACCACCTTCCTTCATTGCACTCCCACCAAAACGCCAAGCCCCGAGTTTTCACTCGGGGCTTGAAACACCGCTCGCCAAACACTTCTATGGTAAATCAACGCAGCTCGTAGTCAAGCACCATCATTGCCGGCCGAGTGACCCGAGGAGGGCAAGGGAGTCGAACCCTAGTGGCTGAAAAGCCACTCAACCGTTTGGCAAGCGGTGTCCAGTACCCACTGGCAATACCCTCCTAAACGCCGCTCGCTTAGATGAATTCTAATGACGCGCAAGCACACCAGATCAAAATCCCTGAGAAAAGACTTAAATCTGTTCCCGAATCGGCAAGATTAAAAAAGCCCCGCCTTGCGGCGGGGCTTTTCGTCTTGATGGCCCAGAGATCCTTCGCGCATAAATCGCGCTCAGGATGAGCGCCCGCGGCTCAGACGCCGCGGACTACGCGCTCAGTACATATCTCCCATCCCGCCGCCGTGTCCGCCGCCGGGCATCGGAGCTTCTTTCTTCTCCGGAATCTCCCCGACCAGCGCTTCGGTGGTGAGCATCAGAGCTGCGATCGAGCCGGCATTGGTGAGCGCCGTTCGCACTACCTTCGTCGGATCGAGCACCCCCGCCTTGACCAGATCTTCGTACTCGTTGGTCAGGGCGTTGTACCCGTAGTTCACGTCTTTGTTGTCGAGCACTTTGCCCAGCACGACCGCGCCTTCTTCACCGGCATTCTCGGTGATCATGCGCAGCGGTTCGGTCACAGCGCGCTTCACAATGTTGATGCCGATCTGCTCATCGCCTTCGGCTTTCAGCTTCTCGAGCGCAGCCGCGCAGCGAGCCAGCGCCACTCCGCCGCCGGGGACAATGCCTTCTTCCACGGCTGCGCGCGTCGCATGCATCGCATCTTCCACGCGGGCTTTCTTTTCTTTCATTTCGGTTTCGGTCGCCGCGCCGACTTTAATGACGGCCACGCCACCGACCAGCTTCGCCAACCGCTCCTGCAGCTTCTCGCGGTCATAGTCGCTGGTGGTCTTGTCGATCTGGCTGCGAATTTCTTTCACGCGGCCTTCGATCTCCGCATGCTTACCGCGGCCTTCGACAATGGTCGTGTTGTCTTTGTCGATGGTGATCTTCTTGGCCTGGCCAAGATCCGAGACCTGCACGTTCTC
>JASHTD010000041.1 GCA_030040725.1 Candidatus Sulfotelmatobacter sp.
TTAGTCCGGCTGTCGTTCAGTATTGGAATGACATGATCCAGAAGCCGATTAATGGCGGGTCTTACGCGCTGGGCGCGCAGACGGGAGGTTGCGGCAAAAATTTCCCAGCCTCGACTACGAATCCCGTGCTGGCTGTCTTCGATCTTTTCTGCGGAGTGGCAGGCGTGGAGACCACTGCGCTTCAGGCCCTCGATGTGCCTTTTGTATCCGGATTCGGAAACGGCGGGATACCGGACGCAACCGGCAATCCAAACTGCGGCCAGAAGGGCGCGCCGCTTTGCCAATACTATCCAACTGGAGGGCCGAACTCTTTCTACAACCCTCAATACACGTCGCTATTCACTTTGCGTTCCATCGGATTCTCGAATTACAACGCATTGCAAGCGTCGCTCAGGCGTCAAATGAGCCACGGCGTTCAGTTCGACTTTAATTACACATATTCGAAGTCGATCGATTTATGCTCCGACGCCGAGCGACTCGGAAATACCGGCTCACTCAACTTCAACGGCGGCTGTCAAATGTTCAATGCCTGGTCGCCTTATCTTTTCCGCGCGGTCTCCGATTTTGATACGACGCATCAGCTGAATGCGAACTGGATCGCCGACTTGCCCTTCGGTCGAGGCCGTTCCATCGCCACTCGTATCAATCGAGGGCTCGACGCGGTCATCGGAGGCTGGCAGCTTTCGGGCCTCTTCCGGTGGACGAGTGGCTTCCCCTACACGATCTATAACAACCCTGCCGACTACCCAACCGACTGGTATTGGGAGGGCGCTGCTATGCCGACGGTTTCGCATCTGAAGAGTGGCGCCTACCACTTGCCGGATGGCAATGTGAACGTTTTTCCCAACCCCGCCACAGCTGAGGCTTCGTTCGACCCGGCACTGCCCGGTCAGGTCGGCGTGCGTAATTTCATTCGTGGCGACGGCTTTTTCGGCATCGACCTAGGGCTTTCGAAACGCTGGAAAATGCCTTGGAATGAAAAACACACGCTGGCCTTGCGCTGGGAAGTGTTCAACGTGACGAACTCGACCCGCTTCGATTTCAACGACCAGAATTCCTCGAGCGCGAGCGAAAGCAACAACTCCATAGCGGTTCCGAACTTCGGCAACTATACGCACCTGATGACCAACCCGCGCGTGATGCAGTTCGCGTTGCGCTACGAATTCTGAGGCGCAGCGTTCGGTCGCTGGTCTCATACAGAGAAGCGGGAATGGTGAACCGCGCTTGGCGATAAAGCAACTTCACGTGATAGAACTAGTTGCATTCGATCACACGGTTTCGAACCCAGCTGTTAACAAGCGCAAGATCGACCACCTTCACCTTTCGCTGTGTCGACCCACTCCGTTTCGTGGCGCTTCTTAATGTCCCTTTTTGGCACCGAACTCGACCCGCCAAAAGGTTAAGTCTTGACAAAGTGTCAGATTAGATATTATCTAAATAATATGAAGGTCGATACGATCCGACGGTCCCTGGAGGGCAGCGGGTTGCGCTGCACTCCGCAGCGCTACGCCGTGATGGCATTTTTGATGGAGCACACGGGACATCCCACGGCTGCCGAAATCTTCGAAGCTGTAAATCGCGCGGATCCGCGCTCTTCCCGGGGCACGACGTACAATAATCTTCGCGACCTGGTGAAGGCGGGTTTGCTGCGGGAAGTGGCCGTCGAGGGCCGCGCCGCGCGCTTCGATGCCAAAGGCATGCGCCATCACCACTTCATCTGCGACAGCTGCGGCATTGTCGAAGACATAGAATGGTGTGAGGTGCCCGGGCCCGCGGCACGCTCTCTCGGCAAGCGGATTTTTCGCGAATGTGAATTGATTTTCCGCGGTCTGTGCACAAAGTGTGCTGTGCGCCGCGCTTCCCATTAACTATCAAGCTGTGTCGATGCCAGCTGAAGAGCGTCGTCAGCAGAATCGCGGCTCGGTGATTTGCCGAATCGTAAAACGTCGAATCGCAAAACCAGGAAAGTTTGTTATTTTCATCGCAGCCTTTTTAGGTGCGTAAGGAGGATTGAAATCATGGCAACCGAAGTTATCAACCACGAGCAAACTGTATCTGCCGAAGCCAAGTGTCCATTTTCCAGCGCCACTTCCGCACATACGAACCGTGAGTGGTGGCCGAATCAGCTCGACCTTCGCGTTCTCCACCAGCACTCGAACCTGTCCAATCCCATGGGAGAGGAGTTCGACTACGCCAAAGAATTCAAGAGTCTCGATCTGAAGGCCGTAATTAAGGACCTTAATAAATTAATGACCGACTCGCAGGAATGGTGGCCGGCCGATTTTGGCCACTATGGCGGGCTCATGATCCGCATGGCGTGGCATGCAGCCGGAACGTATCGCATTGGCGATGGCCGCGGTGGCGCTGGTTCCGGGCAACAGCGATTCGCTCCTCTCAACAGCTGGCCCGACAATGTGAACCTCGACAAGGCACGCCGTCTCCTGTGGCCGATCAAACAAAAATATGGCCGGAAAATCTCCTGGGCCGATTTGATGATTCTTGCCGGCAACGTTGCCCTCGAGTCGATGGGCTTCAAGACCTTCGGTTTCGGCGGCGGCCGCGCCGATGTCTGGGAGCCCGAAGAAGACGTCTTCTGGGGACCGGAAGGCAAATGGCTCGCCGACGAGCGCTACACCGGTGATCGTGATCTTTCGAATCCGCTGGCTGCAGTGCAAATGGGGTTGATCTACGTCAATCCCGAAGGTCCAAACGGGAATCCGGATCCCCTCGCCGCCGCCAGGGACATTCGCGAAACCTTCCGCCGCATGGCTATGAACGATGAAGAAACGGTCGCACTGATTGCCGGCGGTCACACGTTCGGCAAAACTCACGGCGCCGGCCCTGCTTCCAATGTAGGCCCAGAGCCGGAAGCTGCTCCCATCGAGCAGCAGGGCCTTGGCTGGAAAAGCAAATTTCAGACCGGCATCGGTGGTGATGCCATTGGCAGCGGTCTGGAAGTCATCTGGACCACCACGCCGACCAAGTGGAGCAACAACTTCTTCGAGAACCTGTTCAAGTACGATTGGGAACTGACCAAGAGCCCGGCCGGCGCGCACCAGTGGATACCCAAAAAGGGTGCAGGCAGTGGGACGATGCCCGATGCGCACGATCCCAAAAAGCGTCATGCGCCAACCATGCTGACCACGGATCTCTCGTTGCGCTTCGACCCCGCCTACGAAAAAATCTCGCGCCGCTTCTACGAGCATCCCGATCAGTTTGCGGACGCGTTCGCGCGCGCGTGGTTCAAGCTGACGCACCGCGATATGGGTCCGATCCAGCGGTATCTCGGCCCGCTCGTTCCCAAGGAGCAGCTGCCGTGGCAGGATCCAATTCCCGCAGTCAATCACAAATTAATCGGGGAAAAGGAGATTGCAGCGCTGAAGGCCAAAATCCTCAAATCCGGATTGTCGATCTCCCGGCTGGTCTCGACTGCCTGGGCGTCGGCGTCAACATTCCGCGGCTCCGACAAGCGGGGCGGAGCGAACGGCGCGCGCATTCGCCTCGAGCCGCAGAAAAACTGGGAAGTGAACCAACCGGCGGAACTGGCGAAGGTGTTAAAGAATCTGGAAGCGATCCAGAACGACTTCAACAGCGCGCAATCCAAAGGCAAGTCGAAGATGAAGGTCTCGCTTGCCGACTTGATCGTTCTCGGCGGCTGTGCAGCCGTTGAGGAAGCGGCGAAGAAAGCTGGCCTCAAAGTGAAGGTTCCCTTCACCCCCGGCCGCATGGATGCCTCGCAGGAGCAAACAGACATCGACTCCTTCGAGCCCCTCGAACCGAAGGCCGATGGCTTCCGCAACTACGTCAGCGGCAAGCAGCGCCTTTCGCCCGAAGAGATGCTGACCGATAAAGCCCAATTGCTGCGGCTTACGGCACCGGAGATGACGGTTCTCGTTGGCGGCCTGCGCGTGCTGGGAACCAATACCGGGAAGTCCAAACATGGCGTCTTCACCAAGCGGCCGGAGACGCTGACCAACGACTTCTTCGTCAACCTGCTGGATATGGGCACGCAGTGGCAGCCGTCCGCTCAATCCAATGGCTCGGGACCCGTGTACGAGGGGCGTGACCGGAAGACGAACCAGGTCAAGTGGACCGCAAGCCGCGTCGACCTGATCTTCGGTTCACACTCGCAGCTTCGCGCTCTCGCGGAGGTTTATGGCTGTTCCGACGCGAAGGAGAAATTCGCGAAAGACTTCGTCGCGGCGTGGACCAAGGTGATGAACGCTGATCGCTACGACTTGGCCTGAGCCCGGCGAAACGTCGATCAACACTCGGATGCCCTCGTCCGGCGGAACTAGCCACGGTGCCAGCTACAGGTACCTGGCGATTCCTGGGCGGACGAGGGCGTCCGCTCACCACCAACTCTTACGGTGTGCCCGGACTCTGAGGCTGAGCGACATTCAAATTCTCCGCCTTCCACACCATCGCGTCGTGAATCCTGTGCCGTCCGCTCGGGTGATCAAAGAAAACCCATTCCTCGATTGTTCCGGGACTCATTTTCCGATACTCGCCAAGATGAATTGCCGCCTGAGCCATACCATCTGGCTGGCGGCTGGCGTTCAAGCCGTACATATCGGCTTCATGCTCCTGGGTGCGCGTGTACGAATTAAGCACCGGCGTCATCACAAAGATGAAAATCGCGAGCAGCAGCGCTGCCAGCGGAGTGACCGCCGGATCCCCGATTCCATGAATCTTCCATTTCTCGCCCCAACGCTTGAGCGATGCGTCGATGCCCCAGCGCAGAAACGCAAACAGAATCACGATGACGACCGAAAAGAAAAACGTGCCGTTGTAAACGTGATGCAGCACGTAGTGTCCCATCTCGTGTCCCATTACCGCCTGAATTTCTTCGGGTGAGCCGCGGCGGAGCAGGTTGTCATTCATCGTGATGCGCATGGTGCTGCCGAAGCCGCTGACGTTCGCGCTCATGCGCGTCGTCTGCCGCGAGGCGTCGATTTCAAATACGTCTCTGGCTGGAATGCCGTTGGCGCGCGCCAGCCTCAGGACCGGCTGCGTGACCTTCGGATCGTCGAGCCGCGTCACCTTGTTGAAAATCGGTACCAGATAAACCGGTGAGATCAGGACGACCAACACAACAAAAACAATGCTGACTCCCGCGCCCCAGAGCCACCAGGAGCGTTGCAGCCGCCGTACTACACCAAACAGCGCCACTCCCAGAATTCCCCCAAGCACCATGCTGATCAGCAAGCCTTTCAGTTGGTCGCCCATCCACGGACCGAAGGTCTGCGTTGCCAGCCCGTACTGGTGCTCACGGAAGTAGTCCTCGTAAACCGTCAATGGGAATGTCAAGACCGTCGCGGCTACCGTGAACTCCCACAGATAGATCAGTGTCTGTAGGGGCTTGAAGCGCGTAATGCGCTCGGCCAGGTTGCGCATCGCCGCGGACCAGCCCAGATTCAGAAGCAGCAGCATCGCCACGGCGAGCACGACAAACTCCCACAGGATGAGCCAATATCCACCCTCGAAATAGGCGTCCGAGCGCGCCTTCGCGTCTGCCGGAATCAGCGCGAGATAGGCCTCGGTCGCGGCATCGGCGTTGAAATTTGGCGAAGCCTGCGCGCCCGCAGGAACGCCGGTGATGGTGGGCATGGCCGTACTTGGCAACTGACCGGGCGTCGACTGAGCCGGCGCGATAGCGCAGGCCCAGAGAATAGCAAGCAGCACGCTGAACAGCCATAGGCGAATAGGCATAGTTGTCCTTTGTCCGACGGGTAGTATACGTGGCCGCGGCGAAGTTAGTTCCGCATGGGCGTAGGCGTCAGCGCGGACAAGATCTTGACCGCCGAACGCTACGGCTTGCCTGAGCGTCGGTGCAAAAAGCGACCCAACTCGGGATGAACCAATCCGGTTTTCGACCGCGAGATAGGTTTTTGATCCTAGCTCTTTAGAGCGTCTAACAAAAACCCCCATCCCGGCAGCTTGAGTACCCTCACTGCACCTTTGCGTACTCGGCTTTGGCTTGCTTCAGGATGGGAATGTCGGGGTCAGCGTCTTTCCAGAGGGTGAGGAAGTCTTGATACGCGGTGCGGGCTTTGGCGGTGTTTCCTTCCATGGCGTAGGCGCGTGCCAGTCCCAGCCGGGCGAGCGCACCCCACGGAAAATTCTCCACCACACCTGGGTAGTCAATGAATTTCTGAAACTCCGCTGCCGCTCGCTTGCCGTCGCGGAGCGCGAGATAGGCTTCCCCACGCAGATAGGCGGGGCACAAGGCTATTGTGGACTCATTCCCTGCCACCATGACGCCAAGTTCGATGTTGCTACCCACCTGCAATAATTCGATTGCCCGGTTGGGTTCTTTGCGTTCCAAGGCGACCACAGCCCGAATTGCCGGCAGCCAGTACGTTTGAACCAGCGTGTCCAGCGGATAGTCCTGCTCGAGTTCGGCTACCAGCTTCTCCGCTGCTGGAGTATCGCCAGCCCGGGCCAGGGTCAGCACCGCTATGTCTCGTACATCACGGTTCAGGGCCAGATTCAACGCCGCCTTGGCCTCAGCACGCGCCTGCTCCTGCTTGCCCGATTCCACTTCGCGCAGCGCTGCCGAGGCCTGATAAACTGCCGCCCTTTCTTTGGTGCCGTTGTGTTGGGCTGAATCCATCGCCCGCTGGGTTAGCTCATGCGCGTCCTTTAGTTTCCCGTACCAGCCTTCTGTGTCCGCTTGCATAGCGAGCAGCAGGTCTTCCGTACCGGGCTTGCCCATCGCCGCTGAGGCCAAGTGCGCCATCTGCGCCGCATTGCCCTTCAGAAATGCCACTATGTAGCGGTTCTGGAGCAGCATCTCGTTTTCGCCCTTCCTGCGCACTTCCGCCTCTTTCCACGCCATTTCTGCTTCATCCAGCCGGTTGAGGACCTCGTAGGCGACACCGAGATCGTTGTAGCCCCAAAAGTCATTCGGGTCGAGACGCAGCGCCTCTCGAAATTCCTCTAATCCCTTTTCCCGATTACCCAGAGTGAGAGAAAGAACTCCCAGAGCCATTCGAGAAGAGAAGTCTCTCGGATAAGTCTGCTGCCGCAGATCGTAGGTCTGCGCCGCCTTCTCCAGCTCTCCCGTCGCGAGCCAGTGGTAATCCCCCTCAATGTCCAACCGTTCCCGTTCGCTTACCTTCTCCCGCAGGTTGTAGGCCTTACGTGAATATTCAGCCGCTAGCCCCGCTTCGCTTGTGTCCCAGTGGCGTTCCGCGATCCCCCTGTAGGCCACGGCAAAATTCGGATCAAGTTCCACAGCCCGTTCGAAGAAGGGCAGCGGATCGGTGCCCTGTTTCCAATACGCCTTCATTCCCAGGCTGTAGGCTTTCAGCGCCTCCAGCGATGGCGTGGTTGCTTCCTCCAGCGGCGTGGCGTATTTCTGTACCGAACTGGGCGACTCGCCCAGCTTCCTCCGCAAACTGACTGCCGCAGCGTCCAGAGCCTTGAGTACCGCTTCCTTGCTCGCCGCCTGCTCCTGCCCCGCGGCCAGCATGTCGCCCGTATCGCAGGTCACGGCCTTCAGGCCAATCACGTACTGGCTGCCTAGCCCCGCAATCGAGCCGGTCACCATAGCCTTGCTGCCCGCACGCTGGCAGACCTCGCGTGTAACCTCCGGTGTCAACCGATCACCGGCAGCACGGCCCATCAGCTTCAATGTCTCACCGACCTTCTGGTCCGAAACCAGGGCGAGGAAAGGTGATTGCTCAAGCTGAACCGAGAGCCCCTGCTTCAGCGTGTCGTCAAACACGGCGTCACCGGTCTTGTTGTCGAAATCGGAGAGGACAATGGTGTCACGGTCCGTCAGGACGTGGGCGCGCTGCGAGCCGAAGTACAACGCTCCCCCAATGGCAGCAGCGACAAGTATCACGACGGCGGGAACAAGAACCTTCCAGAGTTTCCTGCCCTCGACAGGAACTTCGGCCACTTTCGCCGCGCTCGGTGTAAGCAACCGTCGCAGATCAACAGCCAGTTCCTTCGCCGACTGGTAACGGTATTCCGGTTCCTTCTCTACACACTTCTCGATGATCCACCCTAGTTCCGGAGATAACTTGGGATTGAGAACGGTAGGTGGTTGCGGCGGCCTGTGCAGAATGGCGCCGAGCAGTTGCGAGTTGTCCACGTCAGCAAACAGGTACCGCCCCGTGGCCATCTCGTACAGCACCAACCCGGCCGCATGAAGGTCAGTGCGAGCATCAATCTCTCCGCCCAGCAACTGTTCCGGCGCCATGTAGGGCAGAGTCCCCGCCATGGCTTGCGGCTCACTGAGACTCTCCGTCGCGGCACTCGCCGTCACCGGATGCCACAGTTTGGCCAGTCCGAAGTCCAGAATCTTCAGCCGTCCGTCGCTCGTAATCCGCAAGTTGTCGGGCTTCAGGTCGCGATGAACTACCCCATTTTCGTGGGCTGCCGACAGGCCTTCAGCAAGTTGCACGCCCAGGCGCAGGACTTCCTTCTCCGGCAGCGGTCCGGCAACTACCTTTTCGCTGAGTGCGACTCCGGGGATGTACTCCATCACTAGGAAGTCCACCCCCTGTTGTACGTCGAAGTCGTGAATGGTGGCGACGTTGGGATGGTTGAGCTGCGAGAGAATCAGAGCTTCTTTGCGGAAATGCTTGCGGGCGGATTCGTCGGTTAGCGTACCGGGTGGAAGGACTTTTATGGCGACATCACGGGCGAGGTGCTCGTCTCGGGCGCGATAGACTTCGCCCATGCCGCCAGCGCCGATCTTCTCGACGATGCGGTAGTGGCCCAGTTCAAGGCCAACGCGCAAATCTTGCCCTAACGCTCGGCTGGCCATAGGGAATAAGTTCTCTCTCCCTCATCTCAACGAACCATTCTAGGCCGTTGGTACAAAGGAATCGACAAGAAATCGGCAGGTCACAACGAAGACACTGTTTCAACGCGATAGCAAAATGTCCGAGCTTTTCGACAATGCGGTATGGAAAGGTTTGTTTGTTGAGGCGACCATACTAGGGTTGCAGCGAGTCAACGCGTTGCGGGCAAAGCTAACTTTCAGCCCGCCATCCAATCGACTCGCAGAAAGCGCCAGCCAGTCCAGCAAGGAGAAGTGGATCAGTTGCCAGATACCCGCCTCTTGCCAGTCACGTAACCGCCGCCAGCAGGTCATGCCAGAACCGCAGCCCAGTTCCTGCGGCAACATCTCCCACGGTATGCCGCTGCGGAGCACGAACAGAACTCCGGTGAGACAAGCACGGTCCGGCAAGCGAGGTCTGCCTCCCTTGGGTCTATGCGGCGAGGGCGGCAGCAGCGGTTGAATCAGATTCCACAAAGCGTCGGGAAGCAAAGGAGTGCTGATGGATTGGCATCCTAGCTGTGATGGGAACAGCCTTCCGATCCTGCGACTGGTAAGGGCGGGTTCTGTTAGGCTGTCTAAGGTGTGTTCATCGGCCGTGCTTTACCTATTTATTTTGCGCTGAAGGTTGCGCTCAGATCCACAACAGCGGTACTAGGCCGATCGCTGCAAGACCGGCCAGGAGGCCGAACGCTTGTATCCTCGTTTTCCCTCCCGCCAGACCGTATGCATAGATACCCTTTATAAGATTGTTGCTCGCCGCCGCAATCATCACCGCGGCCGCTGCTTCCTTTAACGGTGTGAGCGCGCCAGCAGCCTGCGTCATGCCCATAATGAACGGGTCCACGTCGGTAACTCCCATGATGGCCGCGAGCGTATCGACCCCCGCTTTGCCCAGGTAAGTGACGGCCAGTTGCGTGGCCACCAGCATGGCCAGGAACAGCGCCGCGAAACCAAACGCC
>JASHTD010000327.1 GCA_030040725.1 Candidatus Sulfotelmatobacter sp.
CGGGCGAGTCTCCTTTGCGAACGGCGCGACGTTTCTTGCCCACGTAGCACCAAATTTCATCGACTTGTAAATACCTGGATTGCAGATTCCGCATTCTCTCGTCCATCAATTGCTGACTGCGCTCTCCGGCGAGAAGCAACAGGCGCATGATCGTATCGCGATGAACTTGTGTGACGCGCTCGATTGATCTAATGCTCATTCCTTCGACTAGCAGCTTGAGGATTGATTCGGCTTTCTCCATCGGTAGGCGCATTTCAGCAAGAGGCCGCGTGTGATCTTCCGTGAACGTCTTTTTGCATTGAGCGCAACGATAGCGCTGTAGGCCGTTACGATGCTTCCCGAAGCGATTGCATTCTGACTGGCAGTTGTGGCACGTCACTGTGAAATCTCCTTGAGTTCACAGCCGACTTGCCGGATAATGAAGTTGCGAGTCTCATTGCGGCTTCGGCTGCGATGGATTCAAGCCCTGATTCTGTTTCAGCAGAGTCGGGGCTTCTTATTGCCAGTCCAATCTAATGCTTGCTAAGCAAGCATGTCAAGTAAATACCTACAAAGCATGTAATTATTTTCTTGCATTAACCTTGCTGCCATGCTATCAGTAAGCACAGCGAGGAAACATATATGGCTGACCAAGACGAATCGAACCAGTCTATAGGCGGAAAAGCGCGGGCCGCGAAGCTATCCAAAGAGGAACGGAGCGCTATCGCGCAAGCCGGAGCAGACGCCAGATGGGGAAGCAATCTGCCGCAAGCGACGCATTCCGGCGAATTGATAATCGGCGGTCGGAAGATTGCTTGCGCTGTCCTTCGAAATGGTAAGCGCGTACTGACGCAGGAAACATTCCTTACGGCCATCGGACGAGCAGCAAAAGCAAAGGCAGGAACAGGCAGCTTAAAGCTAGTCGACGGACTACCGCCTTTTTTAGTTGCGGAGAACCTTAAGCCGTTCATTTCTGAGGAGTTAATGCAGTCGACGACTCCTATCGTTTTTCGCACGGTAAAAGGCGGTCGGGCGTTCGGGTATGACGCAATGCTCCTACCGATGGTTTGTGAGGTTTACGTCAATGCGCGCGACGAAAACAAGCTATTGAAAGGCCAAGAGCACATTGCAGCCGCGTGCTACATCCTGATGAAGGGTCTTGCCCGAGTCGGCATTATTGCCTTGGTCGATGAAGCAACAGGCTACCAAGAGCAAAGGGCGAAGGATGAACTCGCACGCATCCTAGAAACATATGTGCAAGAGGAGTATCGGACTTGGACGCGGACCTTCCCGGAAGAATTCTTCCGGCAGATTTACCGAGTTCACGACTGGCCGTACAAACCCGGCAACGCTAAGCGCACGCCGTTTATCGGCCATCTCATTAACAAATACGTCTATGGGGAACTGCCTCCCGGCGTCCTAGATGAATTGCGAAGGCTTAATCCCGTCACGGATCACGGTTACCGCAAGCGCAAGCATTTCCAATACCTCACGGCTGACACCGGAAACGAGCACCTAGATCGCCAGATAATGACCATCATCACGCTTATGCGAATTTCCGATACGAGGGAAGAATTGGAACGGCACTTCGCCAAAGCATTCGGAAAGCCGCTTCCCGCAATGCAACAGCGACTGCCTTTGGTCATTGACGTTAAGGAGACTGGACAGTGACGGACTGGCGGCCTTTCCTTTCGAGGCCGCCACCAGTTTTCAACGCACTATTAGGACACTACCCGTTTTTGTTGCAGGTTGCCCCACCCTTGTCGCGCTTTTTGCGACAGGGTGGGGTGACACTTCCGCGTCTTCTCGTTTCCTTTGCGAAACGTAAATACGATCCGTTTTACATCGCAGGGAACTCAGTCTAAAATTGCGTCGCCTCAGAAACGCCTTCAAACAAACGCAACAGAGAGGAACCAACCATGCGCAAAGCCGTACTCGTCGCCGCAGCGCTGCTGGCCTTGTCAACATTTGCTGTCCCATCTCAAGCGCAGGCAAAAAAAGAAGCCGTCAAACCGCCCGACACTCGCTCGCAGGCCGTGCTCGCGCAGTGGAACGATATCGGCCGCAAGCTCACCGCCATGGCCGAGGATTTTCCTGAAGACAAATATGACTTCAAGCCGAATCCCGCCCAGCGCACCTTCGCCGAGCAATTGCTCCATGCCGCGGGCGTGACTTACTTTTTCACCAACGCTCTCGAGGGCAAGCCGCTTCCTAAAGAAGAAAATCCCAAACGTGAGGACTTCAAAAGCAAGGCGGAGATTGCCGCCTACGTGAAGAAAGCTTTCGCCGACGGCGCTGCCGCCATCAAAGCCAAAGGCGATAAAGGAATGTCCGACCTGATCGTCGATCCTTTCGAGCACCAGCGGGTTCGGGTTTCCGATTATGCCTGCGGTTTTATCGAGCACTCCGGCGAACATTACGGTCAGCTCGCCGTCTACTACCGCGTCGCCGGATTGGTTCCACCCGAGTCACGCCCAAAGAAATAATGAAGAAATAATCAACCAGTCGCCCGACTTGATTTGGCGTCATCCCGAAGCCCCGCGTTTTCGCCAGCGGGGCGAGGGATCTCATGCAACATAAAATCCTCGTTGGAGGCGTTGCGCCATCACCGCCATCCCGCCGCATACGGATATCTCATCTGCCGCTCCCCGAACACCTTGATCAGCAGCGCTCCGGAAACAAATCCGCCCACATGCGCCCAGAACGCCACGCCGCCCATGTTGTGCGACTGCACCGCCAGTACCGTCGCCGTCCCGCTCAGAAAATTCAGCAGAAACCAGTAGCCCAAAATGATCCACGCCGGAATCCACATCACAAACACGAAAAACCAGGTCAGCACCCTCGCCCGCGGATACAACACAAAATACGCTCCCAGCACGCCCGCAATCGCTCCACTTGCACCCAGCGCAGGAATTGTCGAATGAATATCCACCGCCACCTGCGTGCTCATCGCAATCAACCCGCAGAGCAAATAAAATACCAGGTACTTAAAGTGCCCCAGGTAATCTTCCACGTTATCGCCAAAAATCCACAAGAACCATACATTGCCGATCACGTGCATCCACGAGGCGTGCAGAAATAACGAGGTGAAGAAGGGAACAACCACCGCTGGCAAAGGATACTTCGGAGACCCCGCCAGAAATCCCGCCAGATGCGACGGCACCACCCCAAACTGCCGGACCAGGCTATTCAGCGCGCGTGGATCGAGCGACGCTTCGAACAAGAAAATCAGCAGGTTCAATACAATCAGGAACCGTGTCACCCATGGTGTGCTATATCGAGGCTGGTCGTCGCGCAGGGGAAGCATAAGAGATTTGGTAAGTTAGTGATTGAGCAAGTTGCCGCTCTCGGCGTCATTTCGAGCGGAGCCGTTCTCTCCAGGCGAAGCGAGAAATCTCGCGCGAGTCAGTACCATCACAATAAATCACGCGATCATTCAATTATCAAATCACCCAATCTTCTCATGAACGGAGTCATCATCGTCGACAAGCCCGCTGGATGGACTTCCCACGACGTCGTCAACCGCATGCGCCGCATCCTCGGCCAGCGCGCCGTTGGACATCTCGGCACCCTCGACCCGCTTGCCACCGGCGTCCTCCCGCTGGTCGTGGGCAGCTTCACTCGCCTGGCTCAGTTCTACACCGCGTCAGAAAAAACTTACGAAGCCGTCATTCGCTTCGGCTTCGCCACCACCACCTACGACGCCGACGGCGACCCAGTCGGCGAAACTCCGTCAACTCCGACAGAACATTATGTAGGGACAGCCGCGCCCGGCTGTCCATCGGGCCGAGGGCCCGAGCTTGATTTCGGCAAGCTTCGTCAGCTTGCTGCCCAATTCGTCGGCGTCATCGAGCAAACCCCTCCGCCATTCTCCGCCAAAAAAATTCACGGCGTCCCCGCCTACAAGCTCGCCCGCAAAAAGAAAGAAGTTGATCTAAAACCCGTGCAGGTCGAAATCAAAGAATTCTCGATCACCTCAGTTGAAAACGACCGTGCTTACTGCCGCGCCCGCGTGTCTTCCGGTACCTATATGCGTTCCATCGCCCACGAACTCGGCCAGCGCCTCGGCTGCGGAGCGCACCTCGAATCCCTCCGTCGCACCTCCGTCGCCGAATTCGATATCGCCCAGGCCCACACCCTCGAAGAAATCCAGGCCGCAACCGAGACAACTACAACTACATGTCATTCCGAACCGGTGCGGAGCAGCGGTGAGGAACCTGCTTTTCGCGAGGAAAACACCCGCAGGGAACTGCTTTCCCTTTTCGTCCATCCCCGCCAGCTTCTCCCGCAGTTTCCCTCCGTGACTGCGGACGAAGCCACCGTCGCCC
Organism: Candidatus Sulfotelmatobacter sp.; assembly: GCA_030040725.1. GTDB lineage: Bacteria > Acidobacteriota > Terriglobia > Terriglobales > Acidobacteriaceae > Sulfotelmatobacter. The sequence goes on from JASHTD010000327.1 coordinate 4,308, forward strand.
GCATCCGCAACGGACGCCCGGTCAATCTTCCCGAACTCTCCCGCGCCCGCGAGGTCAAAGTCTTTGCCAACCAAACCGACCTCATCGCCATCGCTACCCGCGTCGCCGGCAGCCTGTTCCATCCCAAAATCGTTTTTCCCGCCGGGCCGGAGAATCCTGTCAAGCCCCCAAGACTTCATCTTTAAGATTAAGTTGTTGATTCGCTGCCAGAAATAATTGTCCAGAAATGTCCCAATTACCCTGCGCAATATGGTATAATATAAATATAACAATCGGAAATAGGCGCGGATACCCTCTGCGCCCTTTTCTTTTTTGGCGGAAAGCTGCGCGGCTCGTGTGGGACGGACACCCTTGTCCGTCAGAAACGGTGGGGACGGACGCTCCTGTCCGTCGCTCCTGGGACCAGTTCAACGGCTTTTTGTGAGGAACAGAGACAACCTCAAAGGAGCGCACGCGCAGCCAATGCTGCGCTTTTTTATGTTCAAGAACACGAATTACTGCCCGCGCGAGGCTCGCGGATGGAACGACGTTCCCACGATCTGCCGCAGCATGGAACTGGGCGTGCAGTGCGCGGCTTGTCCGCTGAGGAAGTGATGTCATTCCGAACCGGCGCGAAGCAGCGGTGAGGAACCGGGGTCGGCACCTAATGCAATGTCCGATAACAGGTATTATGTAAAGTAAGAGACGGATGGCTCAAAACGGCCTCCGCGCCGAGGGCGATTGAGATCGGGGCTTGGGCTTCTTCTGCTCATAGGGCTTCTTCGGCTCGTGCTCGCTGGCGCTCGCCCTGCGCTCAGAATGACAAGTCGGAAGGAATACGTAACTGGATGGCTACATCTTGTACTTGCCCAAGTCCTCGTCGTTGAGGCCTTCGAGATATTTGCGCAGTTCTTCGGCGGTTACGCGGTCGGACATGTTCGCGGCCTGTTTGGAATTCTTCAGCACGATTTCATCGACAAAGATCGGGCAATCGACGCGCAGAGCCAGCGCCAGCGCATCCGATGGACGCGAATCCACGCTTACAATCTCTCCGCCACGCTCCAGCCAGATCACCGCATAAAACGTGTCTTCTTTTAGTTCCGTGACAACTACTTTGTGCACCTGCGTTTCCAGGCCGGTCAGCACATTCTTGATCAGGTCATGCGTCATGGGGCGCGGTGTCGTGACCTTCTCCATCTCCAGCGCAATGGCGTTCGCCTCGTACACTCCCACCCAGATCGGCAGCACGCTCTCGCCCGCGACGTCCTTCAGGATCACGATCGGCATGTTGCTCACCGGATCCATCAGGAGGCCGCGGATTGTCATTTCTACTTCCATGGAAAACTTATACCACCATTTCTCCTAAAAGACTGTTGGGAAAACTGCCCACGACTCGCGTTTGGACATACGCTCCAACTTTGGGTGACGCGTCGGCTGGAGCTGTGAAGTTCAAGGTTTTGTTGTGGCTGGTGCGACCGATCCATTGATTGCGCGATTCGTTACGACCTTCAACCATCACTTCTATATTGCTTCCTATGTATTTCTTATAGCGAGTGATCTGGATTTCCTTTTGTCTCGACATCAGGACTTCCAGGCGGCGCGATTTCTCCTGATCGGGAATGGCGTCGTCCAGTGCGAGCGATGGAGTGTTGGGGCGCGGAGAATATTTGAAGGTGAAGACGCCGTCATAGCCCACTTCATCGAGCAGGCTCAGGGTTTGGTGGAAGTCTTCTTCGGTTTCGCCGGGGAAACCGACAATGACGTCCGTGGTAATGCTGACTCCCCGCTTCGCGGACTTCATCCAGGCGATGCGCTCAAGATATTGCTCGCGAGTGTAGAGGCGTTGCATGGCGTTGAGCACTTTGTCTGATCCGCTCTGCACGGGAAGGTGAACGTGGTCGCAGAGCGTGGGGACGGCATCGATGGCATCGATGATGTCGCGGCCGAAATCACGGGGGTGTGAGGTGGTGAAGCGGACGCGCTTGATGCCGGGAACTTCGCCCACGGCGGCGAGGAGTTCGGCAAAGGTTTTCCTGGAACCCGGCTTCCCTGCCGGATCTTTGTAGGAATTTACGTTCTGGCCAAGCAGCTGAATTTCGGTGTAGCCGAGATCAGCCATCTGGCGGGCTTCGGCGAGGACTGAATCTGATGTACGACTGCGCTCTTTGCCGCGGGTGAACGGCACGACGCAATAGGCACAGAATTTGTCACAGCCTTCGATGATGGTGATGTATCCGCGATGCGGATTGGTGCGGGCGGTGAATTCGGTTTCGAAGCACTGGTCGGTTTCGCGGTCGTCGAGGCCTGTAACCCGGGGGCCGGTGATGCGAACGAGAGGCGAGCCCTGAGCTACGAGTCCCGAGTCGCGGCGTCCCACGTCTCCCAAAATCGGGGAGACATGGGGCACCCCAGATTGGAGAGTGCTTCTGCCCTCTAATTGCGCCAGCATCTGCGGCAGGTTGCGGTAGGAAGCGGAGCCGCAGACCAGGGAAACGTGCGGGGCGCGCTCGAAAATCTTTTCGCCTTCCTGCTGGGCTACGCAGCCGAGTACTCCGAACTTTTTGCCTTGAGCTTGCAGCTTTTTGTAGTCGGCCAGCCGATGGAAAACTTTTTGCTCGGCCTTGTCGCGGATGGAGCAGGTGTTGTAGAGAATCAGGCCCGCTTGCTCGACGCTTTCTACCTGGCGATATCCCTCGTGCAAGAGCGTGCCGATGACCTTTTCGGAGTCGTGCACGTTCATCTGGCAGCCAAAGGTTTCGAGGTAGAACGTTTTTTCCCCAGACATATAGAGAGTATAACTCCCTGCGAATTCCAGTAATGGGAATTCTCGGTAGCGAAATGTCCATCTGTCACATTCAGAAGCTTGCTTGAACAGAAACAATTCGTCGCGGGGTGCTGTCGTGGGAAGATCCTCGCCTTGCGAGGAGCTTCTTTGCCTTATGCTTCGGATTTTTCGACGAAGCTCTTCACCTGCTCGACCAGCCCGGGCCAGCCTTGCGCGTAACCCTGCGCGGTATCGCCGAGCGTAGCGAGTCCGCTGTGCGTCACTGTCAGATGCGTCCCGGTTTCTGTGGGTGTGAGTTCCCAACGAACGACGGTGCGATGCCCGGGAACGGGATGCCAGTTCGTGTACCATGTCTGCACCAGTAAACGCGGCCGGTCGACCTCAACAAATTCGCCGTGATGCTCGAAACGATCGACGCCCATGGGATGCTTGCCGCTGCGTTCTTTCGAAACGAAATCCCATTTCCCCCCGGGGCGAACGTCCATTTCCCAGCGCAGGATTTCGAACTGTTCGTTGCCGCCCCATTGCATTGCCTGTTCGCGGTTAGTGATTGCTTCGAAAACCCGCTCGGGAGGCGCGGCGATTTCGATTTCGGTAATGACCGCATCATTTTCGGGCGTGACTCTTGCAGTTGCCATCAACTTTGACTCCTATAAATTTCTGCGGCAATCATTTGGGCAAAATCATGAGGCCTTCCGAGACTCGACCGTTTCGCCGGTTTCCAGATAAGAGCGAATCCATCCCAGAATCATGGGCCAGCCGCGGTAGCTTTCCGCCAAGCCCGGATGTGCCGCGAGTCCACTGTGGCGAATGCGCACAAGCGTTCCCGTGGCGGTGGGCTCAAGCTCCCAACTGACGATGGTCTTTGCGTCCCCAGTCCAACTGGCGACCCATGTGTACGCGAGCGCGCGGGGAGGATCAACCTCCAGATACTCGCCGAAGATATTGAACGGGCCTCCGTCCATCCCTTGACCCGAGCTGCGCCAAGCCCCTCCCGGTCGCGTGTCAGAAGTGAATTCCCTGCAGCGGTACATCCCGGACTGCCCCCACCACAACAAAACCTGCCGCGGGTCGACGAGCGCCTGAAAAATGCGTTCTGGTGGCGCAGCGATTTCGATTTCGGTGATGACCGCGTCGTTGTCGGGCGTGACTTGAGAAATGGCTTTCGTAGTCATCGGGACCTCAAAAATTCTCTTTATTGCTCCCCACCCCGTCGCAGGAAACCCGACCAGGGTGGCAACCGGGAACATTATTTTTGCGCCACTTCGCTGCGGTGCAGATCGAAATGTTCCTTCATCTCTTTTCCGTGATCGTTGAAGGTCCAATCTTCGGTGTGATGGTTGGCATCGACCACGCTGAAAACTACGCGCTGCATGTGGCCAGCATCGGGCGTAGCCAGATTGGTGGCATCGAGATAATCGAACGTAATGGTCTTGCCATCGGCGGAAGCGCTGCCGGTAAAGCGCGGCTGATTTCCGGCTCCGCAGTAATGCGTGAGCATGAGGCGGTTCGGACCGTCCATGTGAAACATAGAGACCATGTGTTCCGGGCCGTGGCCGTGAATTTCGCTCATGACCGCAGAGCCTGCGGCTGTGTCCTCGAACGTCACTGCAACTGAATGACCTTGCGAGTTCGTACCTTCCCATGAACCTTCAAGCGTTTTGAGTTGGTCGAACGATTTTTGAGCGGCGGTTTGAGCAAAAGCGGCGGATGCGGCCAACAGCGGCAGGGTGAGCACGAGCAGGCGAAACGGTTTCATTTTCATATCAGCGATCTCCTTTTGAAGGTTTACGGGTGAGTTTGCCAGCAGAATGCTGCGCGGTTTCCTTGGCATATTCCGATTCGACGAAAGACTTGAGATTGTTGAGGCTCATGGTCCAGAAGCTGCGGTATTGCTCGAGCCAGGAGTCGACAGCGCGCAGCGGTTCTGGATTGAGGTCATAGACCCGATGGCGGCCTTCGCGATGTTCGCGGACGAGATGCGCGCGGCGCAGCAGCCGCAAGTGACGGGAGATGGCAGGTCGCGATACCGGAAATGCCTGAGCGATCGCTCCGGCGGGCTGGCTGCCACGCCTCAACAGATCGAGGACGGCGCGGCGGGTGGGATCGGCGACGGCCTGGAACGTGGCGTCCTGGGTTTGGAAGGGCGAATATGTAACCGAATGGTTCCGCATAATGTGTAACCATACAGTTACGTGACAGCTTTGTCAAGACTAAAAATAAATCTCTGAAACGCACTTCTAAAGAGCTAGAGACCCGCATCCTCGACCAAGCTCGACACCACCAATTTCAGAAATGCCTGATGTACTCGTTTGTCTTCCGACAACTCAGGATGAAAGGTCGCGGCCATCGCGTTTCCCTGCCGCACGGCTACCGGATCGTCGCCCTCCGTCGCGAGTACTTGCACGCCGGGGCCGACGCGCTCAATCTTAGGCGCGCGGATAAAGACCATCTCGATCGGTGAATCTAATCTGTTGCTCCCGTTCATTTGCAAAAATTTTCCTTCACGAATCGAACTGTCGATCTGCCTTCCATAGGCGTTGCGGCGAATGACGATGTCGATGGCGCCCAGGCCGGCTTGTTGGGGATTCTCCACCTCTTTCGCCAAGAGGATCGCGCCGGCGCAGGTGCCGAAGGTGGGCTTGAGGCACACGAACTGCCTAAGCTTTTCGAAGCCTTCTTTGCCCAGCAATTTCAAAAACGTTCCCGACTCGCCGCCGGGGATGACAAGGCCATCGATCTCATCCAGATCCTCGGGTTTCTTGACGAGCACAACCTTTGCGCCGAGTTCTTCGAGGCGCTTGCGATGCGCGTCGAAATCGCCCTGCAGCGCGAGGACACCGATGGTCAGCTTGGTCGGAACGAGCGTCCGGCTAGGAGTTGTGAGAGCGTCAGGCATGCAATGATCCCATTTGATTTTAATGGAGTGCGTCAGTATTCAGAATTTTGCGTTGGGGTTAAAAATCAGCGAAGGCTAGATCATTTTCAAGCCTCGAAAGCGCCGCGATGGTGTACACTGCCGGGCATCTCGGGTGAGCAGCAAGACCTGCATCAAAGGAGAAATCGCAATGATGGCGAACCGTTGCAAAGTTACGATTTGGCTGGCGGTCTTCAGCGGGGCGTTTTTCTGTTCGGCTGCGGTTGCGCAAACGCAGAATCCATTTGGGGTGAAGCAGTTTTCCGCCACCGTCGTGATGAGCGGCGCACCGGCTGCCAAGGGGCGCGGGATGCAGGGCGATATGAAAATCTATCGCTCCGGCGACAAGATGAGAACCTCGATGGGCAGCATGGGTTACATGGTCATGGACCTGACGCAGCACACCAATTACATGGTGATGAATGGCATGTGCATGCAGATCTCTCGTCCCCCGCAGCAAAATCCCTTCTCCCAAGCCCAGGATGCTACCATCGACCGCTCGCCCGCCGGCACCGACACCGTCGACGGCCACGCCTGCAAGGTGGAGAACGTGACTGTAACTCCGCACAACGGCCAACCCACCAAGATGAAACTCTGGGAGGCGCAGGACTTGAAGGGATTCCCGGTCAAGGTCGAGATGGAGTCCAGCCACGGCCCCGTCACCGTCGAGTACAAAGACATCAGCCTAGATGAGCCGCCAGCTTCGCTATTCACCCATCCCGACAACTGCCAGCAAATGCCCTCGATGCCCGGAGGCGCACCGCAGTAACAGAACGCCGGGCATTTGCTCGTGATTCATAGCTCTGACATAAGTTGAAGTTTAGTGGCGCGGCGCCTTTAGGCTGGGTTCGCCGTTGAAACCTGTTTCGCCGATTGCTTCGCGGGAGCCAATGCAATCAGTATTACCCCAACGATTCCGAAGATAACGACTCCCGCTATCTCTCGAGGCGCGATCACATGCCAGTACTCCTGCACCGCCATTACGCTGGCATGAGCGACATTGGCCCAACCGGCGTATGCAATCAGGCTGCGATTGGCGCCCGGATCGCGCGCCGCCTGCAAAAGGAAAACACCGAGGGCGACATAAAGGCTCATCAGCATCGGAACGCTCGGCTCCCGCAAAAAGAACAGCACACCGGGAATAACCGCGGCAAGGAACAACACTCCGATGATTGTCAGAACGACCCGCTGAGTTCTCTCGCCAAACATTCGTGACCTCCTTAAAGTCCGGCAATGACGAACAATGATACGCGACAGGCCAGCCGAGCAGAAGCCTGGCTTGAGTGATCTACGCGCCAGTGTTAGCCTCTGGGGCACGCATCATGGCACGTGGCGCGGATTGCCTACGACCGTGCTGCGGCAGCTCGGCGTCTTTCATGAGCCGGAAAGCCTGCTCGGGCGAATCTGCACTTTGACGACTCATCCCGTGACGTTCGCTCGCGCGGTGGTGAGAAAGTTCCGGAAATGATCGGGTGGCCGGGGTTGGTCGGCCACCCCCTTGCGGCCCTCACTTCGGCAGAGCTTCACTTCTCAGAGCTTGCCGCAGTTCGCTTACCAGCCTTTCGTAGCGTTCGTGGTCGGACTGACGCAGCCGGCGGAGGCCTTGCAGCAAGCGTTGCACGCTTTCCTCGGTGACTTCGCCTTTGAATTCTCGGGCGGCCTGATCAGTCTTTTCGGCCAGAGTCACAAAATTGTTAACCACCGATTTTTCGCGCTCATTTTTCCCCTTTACGATGCCGTCATCAACGGCGACCTTCAAAAAATCAATAATGCGATTCAACTGATAACCGTAACTTCCAACCTGGTCGACCACGTGCTGCTCCACTGGCGC
>JASHTD010000042.1 GCA_030040725.1 Candidatus Sulfotelmatobacter sp.
TTTCCGGCCAATAATGCTTGCGCTGCCCCAAAACCCGATAGTATGATTGGCCTTTGCAGTTCCGCTCTTTACGCGACTGCATTCCAAACTCCCGCCATCATTGCTGAAAAGCATTGAAAGCCCAGAGCAATTTCTAAGGAGAGTAAAATCTTGGCCGCAACTTCAACCACAAAGAACCGCATTCTTTTTACTTCCGAATCCGTAACCGAAGGCCATCCCGACAAAATCGCCGACCAGATTTCTGATGCCATCCTAGACGCCTGCCTTGTCGAAGATGCCTATAGCCGCGTCGCTTGCGAAACCCTCACCGCCACCGGCCTGGTCGTCATCGCCGGAGAAATCACCACCAAAGCCTACGTCGACTTCCAGAGCGTGGTCCGCGGCACCGTCGGCTCTATCGGTTACGACAACGCCGTCTACGGCTTCGACTGCAACACCTGCGCCGTGATCTCCAGCATCAACAAGCAATCCGGCGACATCGCCATGGGCGTCGACACCGGCGGCGCCGGCGACCAGGGAATGATGTTTGGGTATGCGTGCAGCGAGAATGAAGATTACATGCCCACGCCGATTTCGCTAGCCCACAAGCTCACCATGCGGCTCTCGCAGGTGAGAAAGAATGGAACCCTTCCTTATTTACGTCCCGATGGAAAATCCCAGGTCACAGTGGAATACGATGCACACGGCAAAGTGAGGCGCGTCGACGCTGTCGTAATTTCCACGCAGCATGCCGAGACTGTGAGCAACGACGAGTTGCGCTCGGGAATTTTGAAGCATGTGATTCAGGCGGTCATCCCGGCACATTTGCTCGATGAAGATACGAAATATCACATCAATCCGACGGGGCGATTTGTCATCGGCGGGCCTATGGGCGATACCGGTCTGACCGGCCGCAAAATTATTGTCGACACCTACGGCGGCATGGGACGCCACGGCGGCGGGGCGTTCAGCGGAAAGGATCCCACAAAGGTCGATCGTTCGGCGGCTTACATGGCTCGCTATATCGCAAAGAATATTGTTGCCGCGAAACTGGCCGACCGCTGCGAAGTGCAGCTTGCGTACGCAATCGGCGTCGCCGATCCCGTGAGCGTAAGGGTCGACACGTTTGGTACGGAGAAAGTCGATCCCGCAGTGATTCCGGATCTGATTCGCGCGAACTTTAAATTAACGCCGCGTGGGATTATCGACTCGCTGAATTTGCGCAGACCCATTTACCGCAAGACGGCGGCCTACGGGCATTTCGGGCGCAACGATCCCGACTTCACCTGGGAAGCGACCGACAAAGCCGCGAAGCTGGCGAGCGAAGCGGGTGTGCACGAGACGGTGGGAGCGAGGAAGTAAATTTGCTTCCCACCCTTTCGCAGAAAGCGCGAAAGAATGGGCCACCCGCCAAGGTTCAAAATCCCCACCCAAGCCAAAAGAGGGCTTCGATGGGGCACCCTCAGTCATCGAAGAATCAAAGGTGCACCGTTCGTGATGGTCCAAAAGTCTCACTCCCCTAAGGGTATTTTGGATGTTCGATCTCAGGTCTGAATCGTGTATTCTGAATCAGCACCCTAATCCAGCTACTCTTCGTAAAAAACAGGAAATCTTAAGCAAGAAAGCGCCACAGGAGGCGTATGTCAACAGCAGCAATCAGCAACGATATTAAGAACCTGGAACTGGCCGATCTGGGAAAGAAGCGCATCGAGTGGGCGAACCAGTCGATGAAAGTGCTTCAGATCATTCGCAAGGAATTCATCAAGAATCAGCCGCTCAAAGGCATCCGCATTTCGGCGTGCCTGCACGTTACGGCCGAGACCGCAAACCTGGCGATCTGCCTGCGCGACGGCGGCGCCGACGTGGTGCTGTGCGCCTCGAATCCGCTCTCCACACAAGACGATGTCGCCGCCAGCCTGGTGCGCGATCAGGGCATCGCCGTCTTCGCCATCAAAGGCGAAGACAACGATACGTATTACCAGCACATCATGGCGGCGATCGATCATAAGCCGCACATCACCATGGATGATGGCGCCGATCTGGTGAGCATCCTGCACACCAAGCGCACCGACGTGCTCGAAGGCGTGATTGGTGGAACGGAGGAGACGACGACCGGCGTGATCCGCCTCCGCGCGATGGCGAAAGAAGGCGTGCTGCGCTATCCGATTATCGCGGTGAACGACGCCGATACCAAGCACCTGTTCGACAACCGCTACGGAACCGGACAGTCGACCATTGACGGCATTATCCGCGCGACGAATTTCCTGCTCGCCGGATCGAAGTTTGTCGTGGCCGGCTACGGTTGGTGCGGACGCGGACTGGCAAGCCGGGCGCGCGGCGCGGGAGCGGAAGTGATTGTAACGGAAATCGATCCGACGAAGGCGCTGGAAGCGGTGATGGACGGTTTCCGCGTGATGTCGATGCACGACGCGGCAAAAATCGGCGATGTATTCTGCACAGTGACCGGCAACAAGAGCGTACTCACCAAAGAGCATTTCGATCTGATGAAAGATGGCGCGATCATTTCGAACTCCGGCCACTTCAATGTGGAAATCGATATTCCGGCGCTCGAAAAAATGGCTTCGTCGAAGCGCACCACGCGAAACTTCGTCGATGAGTATTCGATGAAGGACGGGCGCAAGATCAATCTGCTGGGCGAAGGCCGGCTGATTAATCTGGCGTCGGCGGAGGGGCATCCCGCGTCGGTGATGGATATGAGCTTCGCCGATCAGGCGCTTTCGGTCGAGTTCATGGTGAAGAATTTCAAGACGCTGGAAAAACGCGTCTACAAAGTTCCGGACGAACTCGACAAGCGCGTGGCCAAACTGAAACTCGAATCGATGGCCATCAAGATCGACAAGCTCACGCCCGAGCAGGAAGAGTATCTGGCGGGGTGGAGCGAGGGAACGTAGGAAGTCGTTGGTCGTCGGTCGTTGGCAAAATCCATGTAGGGACAGCCGCCCTCGGCTGTCCGAGCGGCCCGGGAGGGCCGCTTTTGTTTGCGCACGATGGAAGCGGAATTGCCCAACAATTGCAAAAAGCGCAAGAGCGGGAGACCCACAGTTTCGGAATGTGACGTGAAAATCCAAAGGGTGGGCCACCCGCCCCTACTCATGGCTTTGGAACTGAACCCAGCAACTGCGCAACAATCGTTTCCGCTTCTCGTTCTGAGTTCGGATCCGGCCCGTTCGTTGCCGTCCCCTTCGCCTTGATACCCACATACACGGCGTCGTACGGCGTGTCCCCGAGGTTTTCCACCTTGTGCTTGAAGGGCGGATACCAGCGAGCTTCGCCCGGCTTTGAATAAACGTCCCGCGTCTTCCCATTCTCATCCGTGAATCGCAGGTGCGCCGCCGTCAGAACCACTACAACCCCGCCCGGATGCTCGTGCAGTCCCGACTTCTCGTGCGGACCGTAGTGCACGGATACCACCTGAACCTTGTCGTTCTCGAAATCCAAATGGTAGTGACGAGGTTCAACCCGCGTCGGATCCTGTCCCCACGCCGTCGTGACCGCCGCACACACTAATACTGCCGCCCAGAATACCTTTGTCCGCATGCGAGCCCCCGCCCAAGCATCCATCGATTTATGGAGAAACCCACGCCACTCTACTTCCGTAAAATCCCGAGTGTCAACAACGAGAAGCGGGAGCAGCGCGGACTAGTCGATGCCGTTGTTCCGTGTCATTATATCCAGCGGCACGAAACAAGTTCAGGTCCGATTCCACGGGCGGGTGGCCCATCCTTTCACGCTCCGTTTTTCCTTCCCGTTTTAAAACTGTGGGTGCCCCGCTCTTGCGCCTTTTGCAAGGGCGGGCACGATGCTGCCGAATACTATGGGTTTGTCATGCCCATCGGACTGCACCGCAATCATGGCGCTCATCACCTGCACTTTATCACCAATTCGTGCTACCGACGTCTGCCCCTGTTCGGTTCGGCTCGAGCCCGCGATTGTTTCCTCTCCGTTCTTGAGGAGACACGCCGGAAGTATCGCTTTGTGGTCGTCGGCTACGTGGTCATGCCCGAACACATTCACCTTCTCATCACGGAACCGGAGACCGGCAGCCCTTCGACGGTGATGCAGGTGCTGAAGCGCGCACGGCGCATGCCCTGTTGCCGAAGCGAAAGCGGCGAAATCCGCGGCAGCGCCAGTTGTTCGGCGAAGAAACCAGGCGTGCGTTCTGGCAGGCTCGCTTCTACGATTTCAACGTATGGAGCGAGAAGAAGCGGGTCGAAAAGCTCCGCTACATGCACCGCAATCCGGTAAAACGCGGACTCGTGGAGGCTCCAGAACAATGGCGCTGGAGCAGCTATCGCCACTATTTCTTCGGCGAGGCCGGGCCGGTGCGGGTGAATGTAGGCTGGGGAGAAATTTCCTTTCGCGACCGCGTAGCGTAATGGTCAATCTCTTTGCTTCTGGCGCCCGTTGTACCCGCCCTCGCAAAAAGCGCGAGGACGGGGCACCCACTCTTGGGCTGTGTCGGAGAGTCAAAGGCCGGGCCACGCGCCATAGACTGAAAGGGTGGGCCACCCGCCCAGGAATGGGACTCCGAATCGGCACCGGATCAGGCAGCGAATCTGACTCGGATCACGGCCCGGATCGGCGGCTCATTCCCCTCGGGGATAGGGAGCGGATCGGCACCCTGAAACAGCAAGGACCGTCGCGACAAGCCTGCGCAGCTAGTGAAACAGCCTCTTATGAAATCGAGGACCGTTCGGAAGAGGCGCTAAGACGAGGTTCGGGATTAGCCCGAGCGTCTTGTCAAATTGGCCGTGCGCCTGCCCGTCAGCGTTGGCTTCCTCTCCAGATAACTTCACGAACTCGTTGGAAAATAAAACGTGCGCCTCACCATAGCGATGCCAGCTCCCCTGAGAGTTTTGTGTCGTACCGGAACGACTGAGTTGCTGAACAAAAGTACGATCTGGGCGAAGATACAAGGTGCAGGTTTCTCCGTTCCCATGGAACACGTATGTTCCTGCTAGAGAGGCATAGTCGTAATTGGCTGCAACGCTGTACCAGACCCAGAAGAGGGCGATTGCAAGAAGAATCCCAAAAGCAGCGCGCACAAGAATCTTCTTCGTCATCGC
>JASHTD010000043.1 GCA_030040725.1 Candidatus Sulfotelmatobacter sp.
AACAACGGCGGAGCCGTTACCCTCATCGCGACTAAAGGGCTAGACAATTACGGTTTTGTGTACAGGGCAGGCCAATTCATGCCCGTCGATCTCCCCAGCGCGATCTCAACTGAACTTCGCGGCATCAACGACCAAGGCGTGGTTGTGGGAAACTTCAGTCTCCTAAGCGTGCAGGGATCCTTTCTTGCGATCCTGCCTGACTAGGATCGTGTGGGAGGATCAAGCAGGTTCCTCGCCGCCGCTTTGCGCCGACTCGGAATGACATCTGAGTTGAGGAAACCGCATTGGTGGTGAGACTCGCGGCGGACGTTATTTCGCCGGTTCGATCTGCACGAGTTCTGTTCCTGATGGCGAAAAGGGTGGGTGCGGTTGCCAGCGGCTCGGGCGATGCTGATGGTTTCGAAACCGGTTCACGGCCGTACCGATGTTGAGGGAAGTGTTGACCACATGCGCGACGCGCAGCGGCCCAGCGATTTTCTCGTTTTGAATCCAGTGAAGGGCGCTGCTGATGCTGCATCCGCATTGCGAGCAATCGGGATTGCCTCCGAAGACGCAGGGCTCGACGTGCGTTTCAAGATCGGCGGAGTAGTTGGCTGACATTTGTGCGAACAGGCACGATTGCGGATTGGCTGGGGGAGTTACGAAAGCGCGCATCATGCCTTCCGAAATCAGGAGCTTCCGGTAGCGCTTCGATAACGGCGGCAGCTCGCGTGCGACACGTTCGCGATCTTCGGCGGTGAGGCGCTCGGGACTTTCTTCATCGAGCTGCGGCGTGTAGAGGCTCACCCAAATGTGATCGACCTCAGGCCGCGCATTCCAGAAGGAAACATATTCTTCGAAATATTTGTGCCGCGCGAGCATGGGCTGGGTGATGACCCAGTGGACATTGATTTTTCGGCCTTCGATATTTTGCAGAATGCGCGCGTAAGTCGCGGGCTTGCGGCGAATGTCGTGATGTTCGGGAAGGCCATCGACAGAAACGGCGACGCGCAGGCGAGGCAGATCCATCCAGTGAGCGGGAATTGGGATTACGCCGCTGGTGACGATCATCGTAAAGATTCCCATTTCGCTGAGCGCGGGCAGAATGCGATCGAGTTCGCGATGGCGGATCATTGGCTCGCCGCCGACGAGGGAAACGTGCAAGGGACGATGTGCGCGGACGAGATCGATGACGCCGTTGACCAAGGCGTCGCCACGAAAATCGCTGAGTTCGCGCAGGGTGACGCCGCTGCCGAGATGGGAGTCTCCGTAAGCGTAGCAACCCGGGCAGCTCAACGGGCATTCGCGAGTGATTTCGATGGACAGCAGAGGAACGCTACCGCTGAGCACACGCCACCAGGCGCGGGCAAGATCGCGGGGAGTAAGGCTGGGTCCTAACTTCATAGACTGCATGTGTGATTGGAAGTAGATCGGCTACTTTGGAAGTTGGATGAGTGGGGCGGGGGATTAGATGTATAGGGAAACGCTCGGATGATGAAAAACTCACAAACTGTTGAGCAGTGCAAGGATCCAGGCGGGCGCAGCGTGAGCTACCGGCCAAAATGCGACGGATGAAAAAACAGGTTCCTCACCCGCGCGTTGCGCGTGTTCGGAATGACATCACACGAAAGGTACGCATCGAGATGATACGAAGAGCAGATTTCTCCTCCTCGTTGAGCTCGCGCATCGGAATGACATCCTGAGATTTCGGCGCAATGGCCTTTGTAGAATGATTACGGGAGCATGTTGCCAATGCGCTTGATCTGGGCGCCCACGCCTTTGAGTTTCTCTTCAATTTTTTCGTAGCCGCGGTCAATGTGGTAGACGCGGTCGATGATGGTTTCTCCATCGGCGACGAGGGCGGCGAGAACGAGCGACGCGGAAGCGCGCAGGTCTGATGCGAGAACGGCGGCAGCACTGAGCGGAGTTTTGCCGGTGACCACGGCGCGGCGGCCTTCGATTTTTATGTTTGCGCCCATGCGGACCAATTCCTGCGCGTGCATGAAACGGTTCTCGAAAATGTTTTCGGTGATGATGGAAGTGCCTTCGGCTTGCGTGGCCAGCGCCATGAATTGCGCCTGCATGTCGGTGGGAAAGCCGGGATATTCTTCGGTGACGAGATCGGAAGCGGTGAAGGGATTGTCTCCCATAACACGAACGGAATCTTTGGAGAGTTTTGTTTTCACTCCGGTTTGTTTCAGCTTGGCAAGGATCGCGGTGAGATGAGCGGGATCGCAGCAGGTGATGTTGAGATCGCCGCCGGTGAGCGCTCCGGCGATTAGGAACGTGCCGGCTTCGATGCGGTCGGGAATGATGCGATGCTTCACGCCTTTGAGTTTGCTCACGCCTTTTATCTTGATTGTGGGTGTGCCTGCACCCTGAATTTTCGCTCCCATTTTATTGAGCAGTGAGGCGAGGTCGGCGACTTCGGGCTCGCGGGCGGCATTTTGCAGAATGGTTTCGCCATCGGCGAGTGTGGCGGCCATGAGCAAATCTTCAGTGCCGGTGACAGTGATTTTGTCGAAGAGAATCTCTGCGCCTTTGAGGCGATCAGCGGAGGCTTCGACGTAGCCGTGGTCTTGTTTGATTTTTGCGCCGAGACGCTCGAGGCCTTTGATGTGAAGATCGATGGGGCGCTGGCCGATGGCGCAGCCGCCGGGGAGGGAGACGCGGGCGCGGCCGCAGCGGGCGACGAGCGGGCCGAGCACGAGCGTGGAGGCGCGCATGGTTTTGACGAGTTCGTAGGAGGCTTCGGGCGCGGCTAGCTTTTCGGCGTGGATGGTGGTCCGGTGATGCGCGCGGCCGTAGCCGAGTTCGACCTCGGCACCCATGGCGGCGAGTAGCTTGCGCGTGGTTTC
>JASHTD010000328.1 GCA_030040725.1 Candidatus Sulfotelmatobacter sp.
AGTGTGTACGAGCCGAACTGCGCCTTGCGAGAGCGCTTGACCAGCGAGTCGGTGATCGCGACCTGCTCGCCGGTCTGTCCCAGCCGCGACACATGCACTTCGACCAGTTCCGGCAGGCCCGGCACGACGAAATTCCATTTATTCGCCAGGCGGTCGCCCCAGCTTCTCTTTTCGAGAGTCGCATTGAAGCGCTCGCGCATAATGGCGACCACATCGGCGGAGCTTGCGTTCGCATAAAGATCGAGATCGCTTCCCAGATCGGGCCAGTGATCGAGCGACTTGATCACAATGACGTCGCCCGCCTTCCCCAACTCCTCGCAGATGGCTGACAAAAATGACAAAGCATGCTCAATGCGCGCCCGCTCTCTCGCGATGGCGGTCTCACACCACTGCGATTCCTGTTTCTCTTGCGCGAGCATCACGTCGTGGAGAGCCGGAAATGTACGGAGGATGACATGATGAGCTGTCGCCAGGCTCCAGAGCTCGCCAAAATCCTGTCGCGCGTACAGAGCGACAGTCCGCGCGATTTGCGGTCCCAAATCGGAGACCGGAGCTCCGCTTGGATTTCTCTCCGTATAGTCGCCTGTTTCAAGTCCCAAGGACAATTGCGAAAGCAGGGTGAGACAGGCGGTAGAGTTTTTCATTGCAGTCATAGGTTCAATTTGTGCTCGGCTTCTCGTGGGTGAAGCACTTGTAGCTTTCCTTGGATGTAATAATTGCCCGGCAGGTTGTTGGCGAGTAAGCCCTACGTGCTCACTGTGAAGCCGAGTTTCCGCTTCCAGAGCCGCATTCTGTGGCGCTGCGGCGCTCGATGGCAGTTCCCTCTTCGTAGTCGTTCCAAGTTTCGATCAGCATGAACGGAAGAGGATCGCCGCTGTCGTAGTAGCGTTCATACATGTTCAAGGTCGCGTCGAAGGTTTTACCGCAGTCGCTCTGCATGTGGCGATTCAATCCCCATTTCGCTTTGGAGTCGTTGAATCCCGGCCAGGCGCCTCCCACGGCAATTTTGTCAGGTTTGTCTCGCATGGTTTTGTAGAACTTTTCGAGATACTGCTCGCCCCAGTTGCTGCCGTCGGGCGCCCATCCGCCCGGACCCGGTTCTACCCATGCGTAAGAACCGGCAAAATCATCGGCGTATTGCTGCGGAGGTTGATTTTCATACAGGAAAAGCGGAGGCCTGTCCCAACCACTGCAGTGCTCACGAATGCGATTCCAGTTGGCGTGGCCGCGTTTGGGAAAGATGAACATCATAGGCCGGCCGTTATACGTGAGATAGGCATCGCGATATTTTGCCGTGGGACCAAAATAATCCTGATAAGCTTCGTCGAGTGAGGCCATGGCGGCATCGGTGGCCTCCTCATCCTCGTCTTCGGACTCGTTGTAAAGAAGCGCGACCTGAAAGTGATTCTCGCTCGCGATCTCCTGCAGAAGCGCGAAATTGTGATCGGAGTAAGGGCGGGCCTGCCCGTACCAATCGACGACGAAAGCGGAGATTCCCATATGCTTCGCCTGCTCGATCTGTCTGCGCAGAACAGCGGGATCCTGGCTGGAATAGCCGACGTCGATGTGCGTATGGTCGCCAAACCAAGGCATATAAACGGCGAGCAGCTTGGGAGCCGGAGCTGGAGCCTGACTATTTTGCAGCAGCGAATGGCGTGCGCCGGGAGTCGTGCAGCCCCCCGCAATCACGAAACACACCAGGGCCAGGCTTAGTAAAGCTTTCGACAAGTGAGGGCTCCCTTGGTTATCGGGTACATCGCAACTACTAGGACGCGGCGAAGACGACGCTGGTTGGTGTGCCGCCGGCGCAGGCGGCACGGATTGATTCAACGCCGCAGATTGAGCACGACCGCTGATGCTTTTTGCCGTTCCCATCAAAACTGCGGTACCGCCTGCAACTGGCGAATCACCCAATGATCCGCTCCCGGAGTCATCAGCACGACAAAGTGTTGCACTATGTGCTGATCGCCGATGACTTTTCCGCCATCCAGAAACTGCAGTTGATATTCTGCCGTGTCGTGTAATTCCATGACGTCGCCTTCGGGCGCATAGAAAACGGCCTCCAGCTTGTGATTTTGCTGAGTGTAGCGCTGGCAGAGTCCGGAGTGCTGCTGGCCGAGAATGGTCTGGCGCAACCATTGACTGGCGTCTCCCGCAAAAGAGCCTTCCAGCGGGTCAAGCGAATTCGATGCCAGGGCCTGTGCCATGTTCCTCCAGGCAGAGCGGTAATCGCGGAGGATCACGCGCTCGGTCAAGCTCTCAACAGTGCGCGGTCTTGCTTCTTTGGTATCGAGCTGCACCTGAACCGTATCTGCGGCTGTGGAACAAATTGCGAAGCCAAACATCAGTGCGAGCGTCACCGCGATACTCGCGCCCTGGTGAAAATGACGAATGTAAACCGCTGTCCCGTTCATCAATGCGCTCCCAGATGCAGTTCATTTCCCATCACCACTCCCGAGGCTGCCGAAATGACTGCCGATCCTGACGCGGCGATCTGTGCGCGGGCGATGTCTTGTTTGATCGGAGCGTCGACTGTGCTTTTCTCGCCACCTGCGGTTGCCGTGAACGTCACGATGGTCCCATCGGGTACGGGGTTGCCGGCGCAGTCGTGAACCGGTTCGGTTTGAACCAGAATTCCCCGCGCGTTGCTCTCGCCGGTAATTCGCAAGTTACATGGCTCGGAAGCGACTTGCTGCACAGCTCGAAGCGTTTCCAGGTCATTCAATGAAGCCGTCACTTGCAAGGGGCCAGCCGACTTGCCGGACGTGGCCCGAAACCACGCGATACCATCCTTTGCCAGCACCGAGCGGGACAATACCGATACCTTCCCCGCACTCAAACGAAAGCTGACTTCTTCGGGGGCTAATACGAGATTGCGATACCTATCGAAGGGAATGGCAACACCGCTTACAGCGTCGTTCTCCGCCACCGGCACCCGCGACGGATGCACCAGGAAGGTCAGGATCGAGGGCGTAGCCGGAGAAACGAAGAAGCTGACGCTGTTGCAATCGCCGGAGCACAACACTGCAAAATATTGACCAGCACTTTGCAGGTCAGATCCGGGCAAGCGCACTTCTTCTCCAAGATTTACATCCCGCTTTTCGGAAACTCCGGAGCCGAATAAATAAAAGATCGCTTTGCCGCTTCCGGTAGTCGAGATGGAAGCTTCCTCGCCGGCCGTGACACCCTGCGGAGCGTGAATCTCCTGAGCCGGCGAGATCCCGAGAAGACAAAGCACTGCACAAATTGGAATCCAGCGTGACATCGTCAGGACCTGGCCAAACTGTATTGGTTCACCACGACGTGAAAGTTGTGCACCTTGTCCGACACGCTTCTGGGAATTTCAACGGCGAACGGCTCTGACGATTGCGGCAGCAGCGCGCGGTCAACGTAGCCATCCGAAACCCACACCACCTTGCCGCTGTTGTCATAGAAACTCACAATCACATGCGGGATGTTGACCGTCTGTCCACTTTCGTTGAGCAGCTCGCCCTGAAGAACGGTCTTGCCCTGCGCGTCGGTATCGAGCTTCTGATCCATCACTCCAATCACCGGATCAGCTGATGCCGGAACCAGAGCAGCTTTCACATCCATGCGAACATTTTTAACCTTGTTCAAATCGATGTTCGGGAAATCGATCCGATAAGGCGTGACTTGCTTGGGAAGGAGCACGTGGTCGATCTTGTCGAAGCTGGTCTCATCGTCGATGGTATTGCCGGTTCCATCGACCAGGGTGGCATTGACGTTCACAAATGCAGGAATCGTATCTTCATTCACAACCTCTCCCATGACGATGGCTCCCTCGGCGGTGTTCACCGCATTCATGGAAATAATTCGCACCCGCGGAGCGTCGACATTTTTCGATCCCCATTGATCGTCGGCGGTCCCGGTTACCAGATCCCAGCGCAAATAGGTCACCGGAACAACCTCGGCAGGAACGGTTGGCACTTTGTACTTCGGCCACACGGCTCGCCAGATGTCGCCTTCGCGTACCAGGTGAATATCGCGAACATCTTCGATGGGACCAACGGGCGTGCTCCAGTGGAGCGCCACACGCATATCCGCCTGATCGTCAGTGATGTGCAATGGCCGCGGATCAAAGCCCTCCAGCGCGGAGAATGACCGCAGGCTTCCGTTCGATCCCGTCCAATCCTGAACGAAATCTTCCTTATCGGCTTTACTGGTTCTCGAGAGAGCATCGTAGGCGCGATCCCAATGGCGCCGTTGCACGTCGACCAGCAGATTGTGAAGCGCTGCCTGCGGAGTGGTGCTTTTCGGCGTGAACATCGCGGAGCCTCCGGCAATTCCGACTGTTCCCCGGGCGTTGCCGCCGCTTACGAGTGCGAGCACCATTAAACCGGCCGTCCCGACGACAAGAATGATGGGCAGAATAATTTTCATTCCTATGCCTCAAGCCACGTAATGTTCTTGCGGATCCTGCTCTTGCCGATCCTGCGCGTGAAACGGAACCCCAACTTCGACTGGAACCCGGCGGCGACCGGGCAACAGAAGTTCAAGAAGAATCGCTAGAAAACTCACGCCGATCGGCAATATCCCCCACATCAGGCCCTGCCAAGCAGGCGGAACTGCGTCAGAGAATATCCGATGGGCCGGGGGCACATCCTCCTTTGACCAGGTAGTGATTTCTCCGTTATCGAAAGTCTCGATCTTCCGCCAGCCAACGAAAGTCAGCAAGGGCTCGTAATAGGGATCGTGCACAAAAATGAATTTCAACCCATAGCGATTGGCGTGCTCCAGCATGGCGCGCAGGGAAGCCATGCCAGCCGATCCATAGAATTTCGCATTGGTGAGCTGCGCCGAACCGTAGTGGGTCATTTCCGGCAAGAGGCGCGCCGAGTTGTAATCGCCATCGACGGTGCCCGCGCTGGTATACGTAGAAACCTTGGCCAGTTCACTGCCGAAACCTAAGGTAAGGTACCGGTAAGAATCGTGCCCATCGCGGTTGAGGAAAGCGATGACTGGTTCGATATCCGCCGATCCACTCGGCCGGTAAGGATTGGCATTCAGCCACCACATCGCCGCCCCGAGGGTTCCCACTGCGGCCAGCGATAATCCCACCGCGGCCCTGGCTTGAAAGCGATCGAGCAGTTGCACGGCCAGCATTCCGACAAAAGGCATGGCCAGCAAAGTGGCCCAGAACGCGAATCGCTCAAAGGTGAGAACTTCGTACGCTCGTCCAAGCAACCATCGCGGCAGAGGCGTCGTGCCGCCGAGACCGAAGATGAAGGCCAGCCAGAAACCGCAGAGCAACGGAATCAGCCGCCGTGATGACGAGCCGCGAATCAGAATAAAGGGCAGCGCGAGAATTAAGGCTCCGTAGGGGATGACGAAGTAATTCACGGCAATGGTGGAGTTCAAAAGGTAATTTGCCCGGCTGTCGTGCGGAATCGGCATCTGCTGGATCGGGTGCTGAATCAGCGCCAGCCAATACGGCAGGAGAACAATCCCGACGCCAACTCCCACTGCGATAGCAAACGCAACGGTGCGCCCGAGAACACCACCGAGGGAGCCGGAGACGGCTCTGCGGCGGGCATCCAGGCAAGCAGTCCAGAGTACTGGAACGGCAAAAAAGGCCACGCCGAAAATCAGTGTGACGTGGTGCGCGGCAGCCGCCGTAAGGCTGATCACCACGCCTTTCAGCAGGGCGAGCTTCCGCGACTCAGCAATCCATTCATAGAAGTAGGGCAATGCGTTCAGGTAGAGGGCCACCGAAGCAATGGTCGCGAGCTGGCCCGCCTGGTAAGTCAGAAAAGAAAGCGCGCCGATAAAAACACTACCGAGCGCCGCGTAGCTCGCGGCGCGGTCATCCACCCAAATACGCGAAAACCGGAAAATACCCACCGGCAAGAGCAGGATCGCTATCAATTGCACGAGCATGTAGCCCATTTTCAACCCAATCACGGTTGAGAACAGGGCAATCCACTGATGGGTCAAAGGCGGATACGTGGTTTGAGAGAAGCCGGCAAACCACTTCTCGTTCCACGGATTGAACCAATGGTGGGCATAGTGCGACGCGAAGAATATGTGAAAGTTCGCGTCGAAGGAAT
>JASHTD010000044.1 GCA_030040725.1 Candidatus Sulfotelmatobacter sp.
TTCGATTATAACAAAGCATTCTCATGGGTTTTCTTCGACAAAAAAGCTTTCCACAGAGGCAAACGGTTTATACTGAAAAAAATCAAACAGCTTCCGTGTCCTCTTAATCGCTTTGATCGTTCTGGGGCAAGCTGTATGCGTTCCGCTCAACAACTCAACTAACATTTCTAAACTTGAGGTCAAGGTGTAGGAGTATCGAATTATGGCAAGGTCGAAGTCTATCCCAAGCAGCAGAACAAATCGCCCAAAAGTAAACAAAGAGCAAACCGAACCCGGTATGGCAGCCAGTCCCGAAGTCGGCGCCGCGGGTCACACGCTGGTGGAAGCAGCACCCGCAATCAATGCCGGCGTGTCCGATCCCGTCGCGGCGAGCTCGGAGCGCATGGACGGATCGAATAGTGGGGACGCGAAGGCCGGTTCGGACGCGCGGAAGTTTGAAGTCGTGAAGACCGAGCTGCGAAAGAACCTGGTGCCGATCAATCTGGAGGATGAGATTCGGCGTCGCGCCTACGAGATCTACGAGCAGCGTGGTGCAGGCACCGGCAATGAGGCCGACGACTGGTTTGCCGCGGAGCGGGAAGTGCGGCAGCGCTATCACCAGCAGAGCGCTTAGGCTTAACTCCCAGGAAAGACCGGCGGGAATCCTGACAAATTGCGTCAGGTGCCACACTTCCGCATGTCCCGATGGGAGGTGTGCGCCATTTGCGCACTCGCTCGTCTCACGAAAGGAAGAGAACTATTAATACGTCCTTCCGACTTCCGATGACCGGCCCGTGCAGTTGCCTCGCACCGTCATTTCTGGAAAAATAGCTCGGGGTTCCCCCACATGGCGGAAATAGGTAGTTTTGCGCTGCTACTCGCTTTGGCGTTGAGCGTTTATTCATTCGCTGCCGGAATTATTGCGCTGGTTTTTCAACGCAAGCAAAACCCTCAGCTAGCCTTGGCTGGCGGTTCCATACCTCGGCGCACGGCCGATTCGGTTTCTGATGAAGGCTCGTTGACCGCGACCCTTCGCCGAAATTCGGAGCGCATCGGCGAAACCGCGCGCCGCGCCGGCATCGCTACTTTCATTGCCGTCCTTCTTGCTTCGGTCATCCTCGTCATCTGCGCTTTTCACGATGATTTCTCGATCGCCTACATTTTTCACCACAGCAATCGCGATCTTCCCGGACCTTATAAGTTTGCCGTTTTGTGGTCGGGGCAGGAAGGTTCGCTGCTTTTCTGGTCGCTCTTGCTGGCTGCCTATGGATTCGTTCTTCGAGTTCGCTATAAAACCGACGCCCGCCTTTTTGCCTACGCCTCGGTAATTGTGGCAAGCGTGCAGATCTTCTTTCTTCTGCTGCTCAATTTTGCTGCTCATCCCTTTGCGATCATGCAGGGATCGATTCCCGCAGATGGCAGTGGCCTGAACCCGCTGCTGCAGTATCCCGAAATGGTGATCCATCCGCCAATGTTGTATTTGGGCTACGTCGGATTCACGGTGCCATTTGCGTTTGCGATGGGCGCGCTGATCATGAAATATCCCGGCGAGAAGTGGATTCACATCACGCGCCGCTGGACCATGGTGACCTGGGCGTTTCTCACCTGTGGAATTTTTTTGGGAGCGCACTGGGCCTATTCGGTTCTGGGCTGGGGCGGATATTGGGGATGGGATCCCGTCGAGAACGCATCGCTCATGCCCTGGCTCGCTGGCACAGCGTTCCTGCATTCGGTGATGATGCAGGAAAAGCGCGGCATGTTGAAGATGTGGAACATGTGGCTCGTCTTTGCCACGTTCTGGCTGGCAATTCTGGGAACGTTCCTGACGCGCAGCGGCATCATCAGTTCGGTTCACGCCTTTGCGCAATCTTCCATCGGCGACTGGTTTGCGTGGTTTCTGCTGATTACTCTAGTCGCCTTCGCGTTTTTCTTCTTCAAGAACAAGTCGCATCTACGCAGCGAACACAAATTGGAATCGCTGGTTTCGCGCGAGTCGAGCTTCTTGTTCAACAATCTTCTATTCATCCTGCTGACCTTCACCGTTTTGTGGGGCACGTGGTTCCCGAAAATCTCCGAACTGGTGCAAGGAAACAAGGTCACGGTGAGCGCGCCGTTTTATAACCGCGTCGCGATTCCAGTCGCGTTGCTGCTGCTGATCCTGACGGCCATAGGTCCGTTGCTTGCCTGGCGAAAAACCTCGCTGGAAAGCCTGAAGCGCAACTTCATGTGGCCGACAATCGGCGCGATCGTGACCGCAATCTTTCTGATGGCTACGCCGCAAAGTTGGGGATCGGTATTCGGCCTCAAGCCGTGGAAAGACATCGCATATTTTTACTCCTTGATGGCGGTTTCGCTCTCGGTACTTGTCACGCTCACGGTCGCGAGCGAATTTTGGCGCGGGGGACGGGTTATCTCCAGACATACCGGCCAGGGCATGTTCGCTTCGATGGTGCAGTTGACTCACCGCAACACGCGGCGCTACGGCGGATACATCGTTCACTTCGGCGTGGTCGTCGTGATCATTGGTTTAGCAGGCGCGGCATTCAATCAGGATAAAGAAAAGGAAATGGGCTACGGCGATAAGCTAGCCATTGGCCCGTACACTCTGGTCTGCCGTTCTTACACCCAGGATGATTCGCCCAATTACGAAAGCGAGTGGGCGATGCTCGATGTTTACAAGGGCGACAAGCAGATCGGAACCATGACTCCGGTTCGGCGTTTTTATCACGCGAGCCAGCAGACCTCGACCATGCCCGATATTCGCTCGACGCTCAACGACGATCTCTATGTGGTCTTCGAGGGAGTGAACCAGGATAACGGACATCCCATTCTGCGAGCGCACTTGAACCCGCTGGTGATGTGGATCTGGATGGGCGTCTGGATCATGCTGATCGGAACGGTTCTGGCTTTGGTTCCCAACGCGCCCGCGCCGGTGCGAGTACCGGCCCAAGCGCGGCTCGAACCCGCACACGCCGCTCCAGTGGCTACAGGAGATTGATGTCGAACTTTTCGCATCGGATCACCGGAGGCACCGATAAAATGGGTGCCCCATTTATCGCCGGTTTTGCGAGAAGTGGGGACTTCCGCCGCAAAGCTGTACAGACGATTCTTCTGGCTGCCGCTATCTTCGCTGTCCTCGGCACCGGCGACCCGGCCACTCGATTCCAGGAAATCGGCCATCAGATGATGTGTATTTGCGGCTGCAACCAGATTCTTCTGGAATGCAATCACGTCGGCTGCCCGGCCTCTGACGGTATGCGCAACGAACTCATGGCCGCGGTCGATCGCGGAGACAGCAACAGCCTGGTCGAGCAGAGTTTCGTGCAGAAATACGGGCCCACGGTTCTCGCCGCGCCCACCAACAAGGGTTTCGACCGCGCCGCCTACATCATGCCGTTTGCCGCACTCTTTTTGGGGTTCGGCTTGATCGGCCTCGTCATCCGCTCCTGGAAAAATCGTCCGGCTCCGGCCATCGCCGGTGGTCTTGCTCCTGTCGCGGGCGCCGAACTCGAACGGTTTCGCGATCAGGCGCGGAAGGAGACCGATTTATGATCTGGCTCATCTGCTGCCTCATGCTGACGGTTGCCTGTCTTTTTTATGTTTTCTATCTGCCGGGTAAGCTTTACCTCGGCCCAGAGAAAACCCGCGCCGGATACCTGCATGAGCGCAAGGACGCGGTCTACGAAAACCTGCGTGATCTCAACTTCGAATACAAAGCCGGCAAAGTTCCTCAGGCAGACTACGCCTCGCTGAAATCTTCCCTGCAGGATGAAGCTGCGACCATCCTGGCGGAGATCGCGCGCCTGGAAAGCACTCCCGCTCCACGAAAAGAGAACCGAATTTGAAGAACAATCATGAAGATCATGTCATCCTGAGCGCAGCATTGGTTTCGCGAAGCGAAGGTGATGCGAAGTCCAAGTATGCTTTTTCTCTCAAGCTGGTCTGGAAGGACCGCCAGATCACCCGCCGGAAAACGGTCAGCAAACCCGCGATTGCAGCCGCCATCTTACTTTTCACCACCCTTGCTTCCGCCCAAACTCTCAGCGGGACCGTGAAGAACGCCACCACCGGCAAGCCCTCTGTGGGAGACGACGTCGTTCTGCTTAAACTTGGCCAGGGCATGGAAGAAGGCGGCCGCACCAAAACCGACGCCAAAGGCCATTTCAGTTTCAAGCTCGACGATGCCCAAGCTCCACATCTGATTCGCGCGATTCACCAGGAAGTGACCTATCACCGCATGGCGCCTCCGGGAACAACATCAGTCGAGATGGAAGTCTACGACGCTGCCAAGAAGATCGACGGCATCAGCGTGGTCGCCGACATCATGCGGGTGCAGGCGCAGCAGGGACAGATGGTTGTGGTTCGGGAATTCGGGGTGCAGAACTCGTCCAAGCCGCCGCGCACGCAAATGAACGAGCGCAATCTCGAATTCAACGTTCCCAGCGGGGCGCAAATCATTCCTGACTCCGCGACCGCGACGACCGAAGGCGGCAACCCGCTGAAGTCCGCGCCTGTGCCAGAGGGAGAGAAAGACCGTTACTCGTTTATCTTCCCGCTGCGACCGGGTCTCACGCGCTTCGAGGTCGCTTACCAGATGCCGTACTCTGGCAGCGCCAATATCGACCCCAAGTCGCTCTATCCGCTCGAGCACTTCGTGGTGATGACGCCCAAGTCCATGCAGTTCACCGCCGCGAACGCTTCAGCCGGATTCAAGCTGATCAACTATCCGCAGGAACCCGACGCTGCAGTGCAGGTAGCTTCCAATACCAATCCCGGCGCGAACCTGGCTTTCAAGGTCTCCGGCGAAGGAGCTTTGCAAGAGACGCAGGGAGGTCCACAAGGCTCGCAAGGATCTGGTGAATCGCAGTCGACCGCGCAGGCCACCAGCCGTCCCGGCGGAGGCCTTGGTCCGCCGATCGATGCGCCCGATCCTCTGCAGAAATATCGCTGGTGGATTCTCGGGGGTTTCGCCGCGGTGCTGTTGCTCGGGGGAGTTTACGTGGCATCGCGCCAGCAATCGGCGGCTCGAGCTCTGGCGCGACAGCGAGTTGCATCAGCGATGCCCGCGATGCAGGAA
>JASHTD010000045.1 GCA_030040725.1 Candidatus Sulfotelmatobacter sp.
GTTGTACGATCTCGATCTGCTGCACGTGCACTATGCGATTCCGCATTCGGTGAGCGCATTGCTCGCGCGGCAAATGCTGGCCGGTGGTCCGCGCAGCCGGCGCTTGCCGTTCGTGACCACTTTGCACGGAACCGACATTACCCTGGTCGGACTCGACCGCTCGTATTTGCCGATCACGCGCTATTCGATCGACCAGAGTGACGGCGTGACGGCGATCTCAAACTACCTGCGCGACCGCACCATGCGCGTTTTCGACGTAAAAAAAGAAATTCAGGTTATCTACAATTCCGTGAACTGCGACGTGTATACCAGGAACAAAGATGCTGCCGAGCTTCGCCGGGAATACGCCCTGAATGGCGAGAAGTTGCTCGTCCATCTCTCAAATTTCCGCCCGGTTAAACGGCTCTCAGATGTCATAGAGATCTTCGATCGCGTTCACAAGAAGGTCCCGTCGAAGCTTTTGCTGATCGGCGACGGCCCCGACCGCTCGGTGGCGGAATGGCTATCCGTTCAGAAAGGGATTCACGAGGACGTGCTGTTCCTGGGCAAGCAGGATCAAGTGCAGGACAAGTTGGGAATCGCCGACATTCTGCTGATGCCGAGCGAACTCGAATCCTTTGGATTAGCGGCGCTCGAGGCCATGGCGTGCGAAGTGGTACCGATCGCAACCCGCACCGGCGGAGTGCCCGAGGTAATCGAACACGGAGTCAGCGGATATCTTGCGGAGGTGGGAGATGTCGACACCATGGCGCGATATGCCATCGAATTGCTCGGTGACGAAAACAAATTGCGCGCCATGGGCAAAGCGGCCCGCAGCGTAGCGCAGTCGAGATTCTGCTCCAGCAAGATTGTTCCGCAATACGAAGATTATTACCGCCGGGTGCTGGAGCGCTCCTCGTAGAATGCCTGTGGCACCGCTCCGGTAGTTTGCAGCAGGGGGAGGCGAATGCGCACCAGCGTTCCCTTGCCCTCGCCGCTGTCGATGGTCATGCGGGCCGTGTTGCCATAGAGCATCTGCAACCGCTCGGAGATGTTTGCCATGCCGATGCCCGTGCCTCGAAGACTGACCGAGTCATTCAGCTGCGTGGCAGCCATTCCGACGCCGTTATCTTCCACTTCAATCACCAAGCGCGAATCCGACAAGCGGCTGCGCAGGTAAATGCTGCCGCCTTCGAGCAGCGATGAAAGCCCGTGCTTGATGGAATTTTCTACCAGCGGCTGTAAAAGCATGCTCGGCACCATCACATCGAGCGATGCCGGATCAAGCTCTTTGACTACTTTCAGCTTGTCAGGTCCGAAGCGAACGACTTCGATATCGAGATAGTTGTCGATGAACTCTAATTCCTCCCGCAGCGGAACGAAAGAATCCGCGCTGCTGAGCAGTCGGCGGAGAATGGTAGCCAGCTTTGAAATCAGATCGCGCGCCGTGTCGGGATCGAAACGCACCAGAGACGAAATCGAATTCAGTGTGTTGAACAGGAAATGGGGATTCATCTGGTTCTGCAGCGCTTCCATGCGCGCATGCAGCAGCAAACGTTCCTGTTCTTCGAGCTTGATCTGGATGCGAACGCTGTTGAATATCTTGAGTTCGATTCCGATAACCATCACAGACGTCGCGTAGATGGCGGCAAAGACCCACCAGTTATCCGGGCTCTCCAGGCTGAAGATGGAGCCGGGAATGTAACGCGCCAGTTCCGTTTCCACAAAACGCAGGCCGACGACGGTGGTAAAAAACATGACTTGCCAGTCGAACAGCCGCGGCCGCGGGAGATTGCGTTTGATCAATCGGAAAATGCTTTGATCGATGAACGGCGAGAACGACCAGATATCATCTTTGTCGGCTGCGAGGGTGCGGAGTTGACCGGCGACGAATCCCACCAGCACCTCGAAGGGCAACGCCGCCCATTCTCCATGCAACACGGCAGGTATAGCCAGCAGCGCGCCCCCCAGACCTCCCGCCCAGCGTCCGCCGATTGCGCCAAGCAGGAGCGCGGTTTCAAATGCGAGATCTCCCGCAAGGAAACTGCGCGACGAAAAGCGAATCCAGACGCCGACCATGATCGGCAGAGCCATCCACAAAACCAGGTAAAATTTCTGCCGGAAATTTCGCTCTTCACGGAACAGCAGCGACTTGAATTCCTTGGAGCGGACCAGCGTGCTCGACACGGCCGCAGCCACGCCCAGCTTGATCAGCAAATTAATGAGGATGAGACGCGGTTCCATGGAATTCTGAGAGAACTGTAGCACGAAGGCATGCCGGGAAGGGTTTTCCCGCGACGGGCAAAGTGGATGACTCTGGCCGGGCCCCCGTAAGAGCAGATTCCTCCCGTCTCAATCGGCGCGCGGATAGGAATGATGGTAGCCGATAGAGCGTGCGAAGCGTGCCAACTGAGACTACTTCTTAGCGAAACTACGCAGATCCGCTCCCGTCATTTCTTTCGGTTCATCGACGCCCAAAATCCCCAGCATCGTCGGCGAAATGTCACGGAGCGAGCCGTTAGGCTTCAGCGTGAACTGCTTTGAATTCTCGGAGACCACGATAAATGGCACGGGATTGGTCGTGTGCGCGGTATGCGGGCCGCCGGTGGCGGGATCGATCATCAATTCAGCATTACCGTGGTCGGCGGTGATGAGCATGGCTCCGCCTTTAGCGCGCACAGCTTTTTCGATGCGAGCGAGGCAGGCGTCGACGGTTTCCACGGCTTTGATGGTCGGCTCGATCTTACCGGAGTGGCCGACCATATCTGCATTGGCAAAGTTAACGATGATCACGTCGAATGTGCCATCTTCGGTGGCTTTGACAACTGCGTCGGCAATGCCGGCAGCGGACATTTCGGGCTTGAGATCGTAAGTCGCAACTTTCGGTGACTGCACCAGTACGCGCTCTTCGCCGGGAAATGGCTGCTCGACGCCGCCATTGAAGAAATATGTAACGTGCGCGTATTTTTCCGTCTCGGCAACGCGCAGGTTGCGCATGTTCAGGCCGCCCATTACGTTGGCGAGAATGTTGGCCATCGATTCGGGAGGAATGACGACCGGCAAGCTGAAATTCTTGTCGTATTGCGTCATGCAGACGTAGTGCAGATTTTTAGGGACGCGGTCGCGGGGAATGGCCGCATCCAGATCGGCCGCGCCCGGAAGATCGCTGCCGCCTTGGGCGTTTAATCCGCTATTGCGGGCGAGGGCGCGCGTGATCTGCCGCACGCGGTCGGCGCGGAAGTTGAAACAGATGCATGCGTCGTCATCGCGAATGGTCGCGATGGGCTGGCCGGTTTTATCAGTACAAACAAAAGGCGTGACGAACTCGTCGGTCACGCCGTTGTTGTACGAATCTTTCATCCCCTGCACCGGGTCAGATTTCTTCCCACCTTCCGCGTCGGCAAAAACCATGGCATTGTAGGCTTTAGCGATCCGCTCCCAGCGGCGATCGCGATCCATGGCGTAGTAGCGGCCGTTAACGGTAGCGATTTTGCCGCAGTTGTATTCGCGCATTTTTTGCTGCAACTGCTCGAGATATCCGGCACCGTTGGTGGGCAGAGTATCGCGGCCATCCATAAAGGCATGAACAAAGACACGGTCGAGACCATTTTGCCTCGCCATTTTCAGCAGCGCGTAGAGATGCGCTTGCTGCGAGTGCACGCCGCCATCGGAAACAAGCCCGAAAAGATGCAAGCGGCGCTGGCCTTGAGCCGCATGTTTCATGGCGGCGAGCAGGACGGGGTGAGAAAAAAATTCTCCGTTCTGGATCATCAGATCGATCCGCGTGATGTCCATATGAACGATGCGGCCGGCGCCGATGTTGAGATGGCCGACCTCGCTATTGCCCATCTGTCCTTCGGGCAGGCCGACGTAGGGGCCGCTGGTGTGAATCAGCGTGTTGGGATATTCGCGAAGCAGCCGATCATAGGTCGGCTTGCGCGCGAGAGCGATGGCGTTGGCCTTGGTCTCAGCGCGATATCCCCAGCCGTCGAGAATGACAAGGACGAGAGGTTTGGGACGGGACATTCTTAGGAAACGCTCCTAGTGAAGCTTCTACAGATGAACTTACCAGATTACCCGTATGGGGTACTGCTTGAACACTGGGTCCTCCGTGATGATGGGGCGGGTCCTCTTCGATCCCTCATGAAACTTTTATAGGCGAACAAATAGCGAAACTTCTTCTGGCCAATTGCGCACGCATCGGATATATTGCCTGGCGGAGGGCTTTATGCCGATTAGCGAACTTCTTCTCCCGGAACTCGATGCCGAAATGAAAAACACCCGCACCACCCTGGAACGCGTGCCGTTCGATAAGAAGGGCTTTGCTCCCCACGCGAAGTCGATGCCGCTGGACAAGCTCGCACCGCACGTGGCCGAGCTCGCAGGATTTGGATTGACCATTCTGACAACGCCAGAATTGGATTTTGGCACGGCACCGAGCCGGCCGCGTCCGCCGTTTGAAAAGAACGGATTGTTGAAGGCTTTTGATGAAGGCGTGGCTAAGGTACGCGAGAAGTTAAAGGGCATCCCCGACTCGGCCTGGACCGAGAGCTGGAAGTTAAGCTTTCAGGGTAAACCAATCTTCAGCGGCTCGCGTTTTCTGGCTTATCGCCAGATGTTCCTGAATCATCTGGTGCATCATCGCGCGCAACTGGGAGTGTATTTGCGATTAAACGATGTGCCGCTGCCTTCAACGTATGGGCCGAGCGCGGATGACAGGATGGGATTCTAGAAGCGCAAACACGACGGCGCGGCTTGAAGCCGCGCCCTTTTCAAAGCCAGACCGGTTCATCCATGATAATTTAGCGCCTTCAATCCCAGAAATCTCGCCGAGCTTCCCAGCTCGCTTTCAATTCTTAACAACTGGTTGTACTTTGCTATGCGGTCGGTGCGGGACGCTGAGCCGGTTTTGATCTGACCCGCTCCAGTGGCCACGGCAAGATCTGCGATGAACGTGTCTTCCGTTTCGCCGGAGCGGTGCGAGATGACCGACGTATATCCGTTTCGCCGCGCGAGATCGATGGCGTCGAGAGTTTCGCTGACTGTGCCGATCTGGTTCACCTTGATCAGAATCGAGTTGGCCACGCCTTTATCGATTCCCTCTTGCAGGAATTGAATGTTAGTGACAAAAATATCGTCGCCGACCAATTGAATTTTTCCGCCCAGCTCTTTTGTAAGGTTCGCCCAACCATCCCAATCTTCCTCGGACAAGCCGTCTTCCAGCGAAACAATGGGATAGTCGCTCACCCATTTCGCCCAGAAGCGCACCATCTCATCGGAACTCTTCGCCGACTTATCCGATTTCTTGAAGACATATTTGCCATCCTGATAGAACTCGCTGGCTGCAGGGTCAAGCGCAATGGCAATTTCTTCTCCCGGCTTGTAACCGGCCTGACTGATCGCTTCCAGAACGACTTCAATCGCCTCCACATTCGATTTGACCGACGGCGCAAATCCGCCTTCGTCGCCGACGGCCGTGTTGTAGCCGCGCTTTTTGAGGACTCCCTTGAGTGTGTGAAAAACCTCCACGCCCCAGCGCAAAGCTTCTGAAAAGGATTGGGCACCGACCGGCATCACCATGAATTCCTGGAAGTCGACATTGTTGTCGGCATGCGCGCCGCCGTTCAAAATGTTCATCATCGGCACCGGCAAAGTATTCGCGCCGGCGCCGCCGAGATAACGATATAAAGGCAATCCATACTCGTTCGCACACGCTCGCGCCGCCGCCATGGACACCGCAAGAATCGCGTTGGCGCCGAGGCGGCCTTTATTTTCGGTGCCGTCGAGTTCGATCATCTTCTGATCGAGGCCGCGCTGATCGGCGGCGTCGAAGTTCGCCAGCGCATCGGCAATCTCACCATTTATATTTTCGACGGCTTTGAGTACGCCTTTACCTTTGTAACGCTGATTGTCGCCGTCGCGCAGTTCGACCGCTTCATGCTCGCCGGTCGAGGCCCCGCTGGGAACGATCGCGCGCCCCATCGTCCCGCTAGCCAATTGCACTTCCGCCTCCACCGTAGGATTGCCACGCGAATCCAGCACCTCGCGCCCAATAATTGCCGAAATGTTTGTCATATGCATATCTTCTTTCTCTCGAGTATGAAACTCCTGATTATATCGGAGAGATTCAGGCACGAAGCCCATCGGAGGCCGCGGAACGATCTAATTTGCAGAATCAGGACGGCGAGGCAATTGCCGCAGCAAAAACATCATTATTCTTCTCTTACCTAAGCTGGTTCGCTCCCGTTATAACGTATTGTCGCGGCCAGCAGCCTGTTCTAGAGTCAGAGAAACAATCGCGCTATCTTAGGGTTTGAGGTACCGATGCATCCGGTGCGAAGTATTTGCCAGATTCTGTCCGCGCGATCGAAGGAGGAGTGATGAAGAAGTGGATATTCCCCCCTTGCATGTTTTTGCTCACGGCCTTTGCCTTGGCGCAGGCCCCGCCGGTGCCTGCCGGAACTGCTCTCATGGTCAAGCTCGAAACCACTCTTGCCACCTTCAGCAATAAGCCGGGAGATCCGTTTCAGGGACAGTTGACGAAAGATGTCATCGTCAATGGCAAGACCGTGATTCCTTCCGGTGCGACGATCGAAGGCCGGGTCACAAAGATAGCCGAGCCGCGCCGTATTTCGGGACGTCCAACCATTGGTATCATGCCTGAAGCCGTGATTTTGCCTGGCGGCGAACGACTTTATCTCGATGCCACGCTGGTCGACACAAATATTCCGGGAACGGATGTGAACAGCGAAGGACAATTCAAAGGACCTGGCCATGATCGCCGCGACAAACTAGAAGCTGGCGGGGGTACGGCGGGCGGCATGCTGATCGGTGGGCTGGTCGGCGGTCCGGTGGGAATCGTGGTTGGCGGAGCGATTGGCGCGGGTTCAGCGGGAACGTACTGGCTGGTTGAACATCACTCGGCGATTTTGCCTGCCGGCACGGAACTCACGCTCGAGCTGAATCGGCCGCTCACGATGGCACCCGCTGTTGCGAACGCGGGACAGTAGCTTGCCGCTCGCGAGTTTCCGATAGCCGTGCTTGGGACAAGGTAGGGCAATAGCTTGCCCCGCGGCACCCGTCACTCTCACATTCCTGCGGCCAACTCGGCCTCAGTAAGCAGTTGCAATTCAATCCACCCCTCGACGGGAAGCGCATCGACCGGCAGTCGGCTCATCCAAAGGCTGAAGCGCAGCTTAAGCCGGCTTGTAGGAGGAACCCCTGCCGGGGCCTTCTGATTTGCGGAATCTGTGGCCGCCACTGGAATGGCCAGCAGCCAGCTTAGCGGTAATCGAAATTCAAAGTTGCGTACCAGCGCCAACTTTGCATTCTCGTCAACGCCGGTCGAAGATGCCTTCGACAGTTCTTCGTGCCCGTCGACTTTCCACTCGGCAATCTTCCGGTCTCGCACTCGCGCATCAAGTCGCAAAGTGCGTCGCGCATGTGTCTCACCATTTGCCCAGGATTCCAGGTTCACCACTAGATCGAGCTCCTCTTGCGGCACTTCGCCGGCAAAATCCAATCTGCCGTAAACAAACCAGGCGTCGATCCCCGCATAAACCGAATCCAGCAAAAATTGCTTGCCATGCATCGCGCTGGAACGCTGATCGGCAGTGTAGACGGCTGCGCCCATCCATTCGAAGTACCGAATTTTATCTCCGGCAACCCGCGGGTGAATGTAGGCCGTTTGCGGGGTGAATGCCGGCCGAGCTTCAGCACCAGTAATCGGCTGGGATAAGTAATCGGGCGCCGTCGCTCCCAGCGCCTGGTACACATTCGCCAGATGCTTACGATAGAGTTCATCGAAGTCGCGATCATTCGCCGAGTGATGTTCCGGACCGTACCACCAATTCCAATCGCTGCCTTCGGCAATCAGAAGCTCCTCGAACGCCAGTTTGCGTTGCACGTCACCGGCGCTCGCGGCATGCTGCGTATAGAACTCACGCGCATGGTAGAGGTAATCCCAGGCACGATTGTCCTCGGGAGCGCCGATCCAAACATTGAAGTTGGCATTGATCCACGATCCCGGCACGAGCGAGGGCAACACTGATGGATTCTGATGCCGCGCAATTGCCTCCGAAACAGTAGCCGCTTCCAGCCCGCTCTCACCCTGCAAGGCATCGTAGAATCGCCGCAAAAATTCGCGGCCGGATTTAGGATAGTATTCCCAGGCATTCTCGCCATCGAGAATCACCGAAACCACGGCGTCGCGCCCTTGCGCAAGCACTGGCTGCACGGCGTCCCGGATATTGCGGAGCAAATGCGCCGCGGCATCTTTCGGATCCATGCCGGAATAAACGAAGCCGATCAGATCGGAAATGGTGTGGTCGCGAAACACCATGTGCATCGAAGTCTTGCCATTTTCGTAGCGGTGAATGTTGTACAGGCGCTCCGCTAATTGCGCTGGCAGTCGGCCATTGCCGTCGCGCTGGAAAAATACTCCGGTGCTGCGGCCAAGAACGCCTTCGTCGGTTGCCATCCATTTGATGCCCAGACTGTGAGCTATGGCGAGAACTTCTTCTGAAACGCTCCCCTCCGATGGCCACACGCCTCGCGGACGCATACCAAAGACTTGCTCATGCAGATCGAGGGCGCGCACCAATTGTTCGCGAGCGTCCTCAGGATGACGGAAGCGATTCTGCGGCAAAGGGAGTCCGGGCGACGAGACCGCACCGGCATTGGTGTCGCAGATAAGAGGAAGAATCGGATGATAAAACGGGGTCGCCGAGATTTCGATCGAACCCTTCTTCGCGGCATCCGCGTAGGCGGGCAAGACCTTGGCAAGCAATTCGCGCTCGCGCGCGATCACGAAGTCTTGATCTTCGAGCGAATAGTTGCGCCCTTTCATAATGAGCGCCGCGACGTCTTTATCCTCCAAAAAGAATTCATCGAACCAGGCGATCTGCGACAGGACTTGCAGGTCGGTGAACTGCTGCGGCTCAAAGTATTTCTCCGCCTTCTCGGCGTTGTAGCCATGCTCACGGAATTTCTCGCGCAACTCCCAGTATCTCGGATAGCGCCCGATTACATTGGTCGGATTTGCCTGAAAAAGATACTGCAGGGCGAACCGCCGGTCTTTCGACGTGAATTCCTTCGCCGGCTTGGCAGCAACCTGCAGAAACGGATCGCGCGCCGTACCGGCAACGTAATCCTGCAATTGCGTGATGAGTGAGGGAACCAGATTGAAGTTCTGATGAACGTTAGGAAATTCATCGAGCAACTTCACCATCCCGTAATAATCTTTCAGCGCGTGCAGGCGCACCCACGGCAGGCGATATTCACCGGTCACCAGGTCTTTGTAAAAAGGCTGATGCTGATGCCAGAGAAAGATCAGTCGCAGTGCGGGCATGGCTGGAAATGCCAGAATAGCATGTGGATTCGGCCCCTCTGATTACACAGAAGGTCGCGGGATACCCGCTTCCGGTAAACTAAGAATCGGCAACCATGCCAGAAACTTCCAGTCCCGCTTCCGATCGGGTTACGTTGCTCTCCGATCAGGACCTCTATCTGTTCAACGAGGGCAGCAACTATCGACTTTACGAAACGATGGGGGCCCATAGTGTCTCGTGCAAGGGCGTATCAGGGGCTGCATTCAGCGTCTGGGCGCCAAATGCACGCGAGGTCTCGGTAATCGGCAGCTTTAACGATTGGCGACCTGGCTCGCATCAACTCTCGCCGCGCGGCACATCCGGAATCTGGGAAGGCTTTTTTTCGGGCGTGGGTAAAGGAGCGCTTTACAAATTTCACATCGAGTCGCGCCATCACGGTTACCGCGTCGACAAAGCCGATCCCCTTGGGTTCTGGCACGAAAAGCCCCCGCGTACGGCTTCCGTGATTTGGGACCTCGATTATCAATGGGGCGATCAGGACTGGATGGCGAAGCGCGCCGAGCGCAACTCGCTCCGAGCTGCGCAGGCGATCTATGAAGTGCATCTCGGTTCGTGGATGCGCGTGCCCGAGGAACACAACCGCCCACTCACTTACCGCGAAATGGCGCCACGCCTTGCCGAGTATATCGGCCGCATGGCTTACACCCACGTCGAATTCCTGCCAGTTATGGAGCATCCCTTCTACGGCTCATGGGGATACCAGACGACCGGTTATTTCGCGCCTACGTCGCGTTACGGCACGCCGCAGGATTTCATGTATCTGGTGGACTACCTGCACCAGCACGGCATCGGCGTGATTCTCGACTGGGTGCCTTCGCACTTCCCTTCGGATGCGCACGGTCTCGCCTATTTTGACGGCACGCATTTGTATGAGCATTCTGACTCGCGCCAAGGCTTTCATCCCGATTGGAAAACCCATATTTTCAATTATGGCCGCACCGAAGTTCGCAGTTTCTTAATGTCGAGCGCGATGTTCTGGTTCGATAAGTATCACGTCGACGGCCTGCGCGTGGATGCAGTCGCTTCCATGCTTTACCTCGATTACTCTCGCAAGCAGGGCGAATGGATTCCAAACAAATACGGGGGCCGCGAGAATCTTGATGCCATCGATTTCCTGCGCAGATTTAATCAGGAAGCGTACAAGGAGCATCCGGAAATTCAGACGACCGCGGAAGAATCGACGGCGTGGCCCATGGTTTCGCGGCCGTTATATCTCGGCGGACTCGGCTTCGGCATGAAATGGGATATGGGGTGGATGCACGACACGCTGGAATATTTCAAGCAGGATCCCGTTCACCGCAAATATCACCACGGCAAGCTGACCTTCCGCATGTT
>JASHTD010000046.1 GCA_030040725.1 Candidatus Sulfotelmatobacter sp.
GCTGGATACCGTTGGCGGAGTGATGAAGACTATGCCCGCCAAACGTAGAACAACAAGCCTCGACAAAATATCAGCGTTAAGCTATCTCACTTCCGGTTGCACGCGATTCACGGAGAGGATTTGAATCTGATTGCGGCTTGCGTCGACGTAACATTTCACCGTAACCAGACTGCCCTCGTGCCCTTTCAGGGCCCTGATGTTGCTGACGTTCCATCCGCTGTCGGAATCACTGTCACGATCGACAGAGAAATGCCTTCCGTCTCCGCTTACCCTGCCGGAAATCAGAATCGGCTTGGTTGCCGACGAGTGCACTCCGGCACCTGATTTCGTGGCAGACTGGGGAGAACTTTGAGCCCGGGCATTTCCAATCGTCATTAACGCGAGCGATAGCGCAGCCAGAAATAGCTTCTTCATCATCACTCCCCCGGTGTTGCCGGCCAATTTGTACTTACTGGCGAGCATCTTTACGAATTCTTTATGAGGAAGCAAATTCAAAATTCTTATCGCAGCTATCAAAGATGCGCGGACGGGGTTTACGAGTCTGATTCGTGCCCGCGCGACGGCCTTGCGGAGTTGCCCGGACAATCCTGCGCTGTTTGCGAGATTTGGACAGCTTCTATGATCCTTGACGCTTCCGCGCTAAACTGGGAAACCATGCGGGTTTTGGGTATTGATTGCGGCGGCGAATACACCGGATTCGGCATTGTTGAAATGGATTCCGCCGCAAAACTGCTGTGCGTAGCCTGCGGAGCCATCAAGCTTTCACCTCGCGATCCGCTGGCCCGGCGTCTGGCTCAAATCTACGAACAACTGGGCACGCTGATTCGGCTTCATCAGCCGGATGAAGTTGCCATCGAAGAGATCTTCTATGCGTTGAACGTGAAGTCGGCGTTGAAGTTGGGACAGGTGAGGGGAGTGGCCATGCTGGCTGCGGCTTCCGCCGGACTGGAAGTGGCAGAATATTCGCCGTTGACCATCAAATCGTCGGTAGTGGGATACGGACGAGCGGAAAAACAGCAGGTCCAGCATATGGTGACGCGGCTACTCAGACTGACCGAGCCTCCGGAGCCGATGGATGCATCTGATGCATTGGCGATCGCCATTTGTCATCTGCATACCGCGGGGACTATTAGGCGGCAGAAGGCTGTCGCGCTTTGAACCACCAGTTTCTTTCTGGAGCTTATTTATGCGCGCGCCGCGCGTGGTCACAACTCTCATAGCAGCACTGGCATTCGCCGGGATCTCGTTCGCATTTGCAGGGCAACAGCCAAATCACGATCCAGCCTTACCCGCGACGATCACGTTTAAATTGGATTTTCCCCAGTCCGACCCGCAAGATTACTCGATCACGATTTACGCAAACGGGCATGCGCGCTATGAATGCACCGGCCCGGTTGTACCCGGCTCTGAATCCGAGACCTACCGTTCGGAGTTCGAAGTAACGCCGCAAACTCGCGAGAAAGTCTTCGAATGGGCAAAGCAGGCGCGATATTTTACCGGCAAAATCGATTCCGGGAATCGGAGACTGGCGTTTACGGGCACAAAGATCCTGACTTATGAAGACGCCGAACACGACAACACGGCTCGATACGATTATTCGAATCTGGCGCCGGTGCGCGACTTGACGGATTTCTTTCAGGGCATGGCTGCGACTCTGGAGTATGGTCGAAGGCTGGCCTATTACCATCGCTATCAAAAGCTGGCGTTGGATGATGAACTGAAGCAGATGGAGGACCAGGTCAAAAATAACGAGCTCAATGAGCTGCAAAGTGTGACATCCGTGCTTCAAGATATTGTGAACGATAGTTCCGTGATCAACGTAACCCGGGCGCGAGCCCAGGAGTTAATGCAAATCGGCAATGGGAGCAGCACCGTTGCCGGCCACAACGTGCGCTGAGAACTTAATTTGTCCGGCATTCTCTCGACGCTGTGCAGAACTCCCGGGCTGGCCAAGCGCGAGTTGGCAAGTACAGGCTCTACCGGATACGAGGGCCGACGTGGGACGCGGTGTGTAATTCTCGCAAGATCGGTGCAACTGTTCCGCCGCGGCGGATATCGTCCATAACGGCTTCAATTATTGAATTCACACACGCCCCGGAAGAGCGTAAAAAGGAAATAGCCGGTCGCACGCAGAACGGGAAACATCCTGAAATACTTTGTAGTACGAGCTCGTTTGTAGTACTCGAAGAGCAAGGTAAAGTGGGTGTTCTAAGAGCACAAGAGGTTCAGGAGGTGTGCCATGTATAAGCCAAGCCTTCACCAGTTCACTATTACTGCATTGGCCTGCGCGCTTTCGCTGCCCGCCATGGCCGATTCCCAGGTCCGCATCGTTCGCTTGAGCGATGTGCAGGGTGCGGTGCAAATCAACAAGAATTCAGGCTTAGGCTTCGAGCGCGCCTTTCTCAATCTGCCGATCACGCAGGGAACGCAAGTAAGAACACTGGACACCGGTCGCGCCGAAGTGGAATTCGAAGACGGCAGCACGCTGCGCATCGTCCCGAACACAACTGTTATTTTCAGCAGGCTGACGCTGAGCGACGCAAGCAATCGACTGACGACAGTGAATCTTATCGAAGGCAAGGCCTATCTTAACTGGCTGGGAAAAACCGGCGACGAACTCACGCTGAATTTCTTTGGCCAGACCGTCGATGTCAAACAGGCCGCGCATTTCCGGATAGAACAATCACCGGTCGAAGCCGAGCTTGCGAATTTCAAGAACCCGGTGGAAGTCGAGGGACCTTCGGGCACAATCAAGGTGGACAAGAATAGAACAGTCTCCTTCGAACCGGACGAGGAGAAAGCCGCGATTGCTAAGGACATTAAACCCGATCCCTATGACCAGTGGGACTCTCAATCGAATGAGTATCACGAGCAGTATTCGCGGAATAATTCCAGTCCTTACGGTTATGGCGCGAGCGATCTGGGTTATTACGGGGATTACACGAATGTTTCCGGCTACGGAATGTTGTGGCAGCCCTACTTCATTAGCGCCACATGGAACCCGTTCATGGACGGCGCATGGTCGTGGTATCCGGGCATGGGATTTATGTGGGCGTCCGCCTATCCGTGGGGCTGGATGCCTTATTACTACGGCAACTGGTTGTATGCTCCCGGTTATGGATGGGGATGGAAGCCCGGCTCGTGGAACACGTGGCATGGCGGCATCCACTATGTGGGAGCCATGGCTGGCGGCTTTCACGCTCCTGTGCCGCCCACCGGCACCGTCAACTCGGCGGTCGTCGGTCGGGTCGTCGAGCCGGTGATGAAAGCTGCCGATACAAAAATGCTCGTCTCGGCCGGCTCGGCAGGCTTAGGCATCCCGCGCGGATCGTACGACAATCTCCGGCATGTAAATAAAGAAGTCGCCAGGAATGGCTCGGCTGAACTGCATGCGGCGCCGGCGTTCGCCGCGACTTCGGCCCGATGGGGACGTTTCGGTTACGGCGGCATGCGCGGCGGCACAATGGCGGGATCTGCGCACGTGAGTACGGGATCGTCAGGAGCGCACAGCGCGGGCGGCGGGCACGCGGGCCGATAGAAGTAACTGGTGCGAGGGTGGCCTGCATCAGGACAAAATTGGCCGATACCGGTCACCATACGATA
>JASHTD010000047.1 GCA_030040725.1 Candidatus Sulfotelmatobacter sp.
AGAATTGCGGAGGCGGGGCGGGTTTCGATTGCGCGTAGGGATTCAAGGTCTCGACGAGCATGTTTTTCAAGGTGAGGCTTTCAATATGATGAACCTAGGACGGATTTCCCGGCGGTTGAGTGAAAAGCATTCTCTTGCGGCAGCCCGACGCATGGTTGGGGGCACGGCCGCAGCCATTTTGGGCTTGATGGCGGGCACCGCGATCGCGCAGATTCCAATATTTGTGTCGAACCAGCCCGCTCCGGAGGGCTACATGCTTCATGAGTCCATCGATCTGGGCGGACATGTGGCCAATATCGACGGCAGCGGCGCCATGTACGACACCCTGGTCAACGAGCAGTCCGGTCCGCGCATAATGGGCGAGACCTTTGAGCTGCGCGCGCTGCCGCAAACCAAGAACACCCTCGTCGATTACTTGAAGGCCTTTACCAGCGGGCTCGGAGGCGATCCGTACGATTTTGCCAAGTTGGACTTTTCCAAGGGCAAGCTCTATGACTTCTCCGGCTTGTTCCGCCGTGACCGCCAGTACTTCGACTACAACCTGCTGGGCAATCCGAACCTTCCGCCCGGCCAGTCGATTCCCATCGGCCCCACCGCGGCGCCGACGGGTTCCTACGCGTGGCCGCAGGTGACGGAGTCGCCGTTTCTGGCCAACACGGTGCGCCGCATGACGGACACCAACCTTACATTGCTTCCACTGTCGAAGGTGACCTTCCGCGTTGGCTATTCGCAGAACGTCTTCCAAGGTCCGAGCCTGTCGCCCAGCGGTTATCAATTTGCCGGCTCCTACGACGTGCTGCTTCAGGAGTATCTGCGCAACAGCACGGACGACTGGACGGGATCGGTCGAGTGGAAGCCCGTATCGCGGACCCGATTGATTTACGAAGAGCGGGTCACTCACTACAAGGACGACTCCTATTTCGGCATGGCTCCCCAGTATTTCAACCTGCAGGAAGCGAACGGATCCAGGGTCGCCGTGCTGCAGAGCTACGACAATCCGATCAACCAGCCGGTCGGCATCACCTGCAATACCGGCGTGGGACCCGACAAAATTTACCCGAAGCAGTCTCCGAACGGCCTACCCGTCGTCGATCCTGCGTGTAACGTGATTACCAGCTATTCGCGTTACCAGCCAACCCGTGAAATCTTCCCGTCCGAAATCTTCCGGTTGCAAAGCTCCAGCATCAAGAACGTTACGATGAACGGCAACGTTCGCTACACCAACGCGAACATGAGCCTGCCGAACTACTACGACGACTTCCAGGGTCTGGCGACAAAAAGCCGCGAAATCACCTATGCCGGCAACGCCGGCGCCAAGCGGCAAGTGATCGCCTCCGACTACGGCGTCACCTGGCAGGCGCTGAGAAGATTCAGCATCTCCGAGCAGATCGACTACTCGAATGTGCATCAGCCGGGCGTTGCCGACATTACGAGTCTAACCACCGTGGCTGCCGCAACCCCGAGCATCAATAGCACGGCGTTAACCACCACGGTGATCAACACTCCAATCAACCCGGCCACGAATAAAGCAACTTCTTCGTTCGAAGGCAGTCCGAGCGTGGCTACCCCGCTGTTTGATTTCTTCGGCCAGAAGTTCATTACGAATAACCTCACAATGGCGTACGACCTTACGGATCGCACTATGTTCACGCTCACCTATCACTACCAGGAGCACACCATCGGCGAGGGCGCCGCGAACGCCACGGGATACCTGTCCGGTATCTCCAACTTCGCCATCTACGAGGACGGCGGTACCTTCGGCGTCAATGTGCAGCCGGCGGACCACTGGAACATCAACGGT
Source organism: Candidatus Sulfotelmatobacter sp. (assembly GCA_030040725.1). GTDB lineage: Bacteria > Acidobacteriota > Terriglobia > Terriglobales > Acidobacteriaceae > Sulfotelmatobacter. The sequence goes on from JASHTD010000047.1 coordinate 1,802, forward strand.
TCGGCCGAGCTTCTGTACGCCGACAATGTCCTCACCCCGGTCGCACCCCGCCAACTGCAGCATTACAGAATTCACACCACTTACCGGCCGCAGACCTGGGCGACCTTCTCCGCCGCGTACAACGACCTCGAGCGCCACAACAATACGAACAACACCGGCACAGTGTCCGTTGATGGCCCGCTCCGGCACGTCGATCACAGCCGCATCGCGAGTTTGAACGCCGACCTGATGCCGAACGAGCACTACGGGTTCGACATCGGCTATGCCTACAGTGACGTGTACACGGCGACCAACATCTGCTTCCTGGGCGATGCCGCAAGCGCCACGATACCGGGCGCCGCGACGCCTACGGGCGTGGCTTGCCCATCTCCGACGCCCCGCACGGGATCGGGGGCTCCTTATACTTTTGGTCCGGCTAAGGACTTCATGAACGCTCCAACACAGTATGCGTCAGTGGCGTTGGCTCTTTCGCCGATCGAGAAGTTCCACGCCAACCTCGGCTATCGAATAAGCTCGGTCAATGGCACCCGCTTTTTCAACGATCCGCGCGATGTGAACGGACCGCTGGTCTCTGCCTACCAGTCGCCTTTTGTGAATCTCTCCTATGCGATGCGAAAGAATCTGATCTGGAAGGGCGAGTATAACTACTTCGGCTACGGCGAGGGTGGTCCTTCGGGAGCACAGTACTGCAATCCCTCCAGCAAGCTCCCGACGCTGACTGCGCCGGCTCCGGTTGTGCCCTGCAGCACGCTGCCCAATACTGCGATGAGCGGTCCGGCCTACGGATTCACCGCCCCTCGGAACTTCCATGCAAACAACGTAACCGCAGGCGTGCATTACGAGTTCTAAAAACATCCGTTAGCAGCTTTTCGTGTGGAATGCGCAGTTGCTGGCTTCCAGTTCGGTTACAACGATTACTCCTTCACCCGGATCGGCCATACCGGCAAGGGGCAGGCTCCCAGTGCAATATCTGGGCTGGCGGCGGTTGGCGCGCCAAATTTCAACGGCAGCACAGCCGAATTCGCTACACTATGCCCTCTGAACTGAGGCCGCGACCCAATTAGGAATGATTAAAGCTTTCGGCGGCGGTGAAACTGCCTTTTGCTGACAGCTGGCACTCTCTATACCTGTTCTCGCGCCTCGCCCAGCCCGACGTTGACATCCATCTTTTTCTTGCCGCGATAGATAGTTATTTTCACCGTATCTCCTGCGCGATGGTTGTTCATCACCTGCGCCAGATCGTCCTCGTCTTCGACTTTTTGGCCGTCGATCGCCACGATCAAGTCCCCTCCCAGCATGATGGGAGTGTTGCCCAGATAAGCTCGTTCCGTGCCGCCCCGCAAGCCGGCCTGATCGGCTGACCCCCCGGGCGTGACTTGCACGATAAGTAGCCCGTAGTCGGCGGCAAGGCCGATCTCGTCGGCCAGTTCGGGGCTAATGGGAATAGTGCTCACACCCA
>JASHTD010000048.1 GCA_030040725.1 Candidatus Sulfotelmatobacter sp.
GCCGATGCTTCCCCTTGAGCGCCGCACCGGCGTCACTGAAGTAGAAGTCGGCTACGACGCTTCCGAAGCGGTTGCGGAAGCGCAACGCTGCCTGCACTGCTGGGTCAATACGATTTTCGAAGGTACGCCCGAAGACGGCAGTATGTGCATTCTGTGCGGCGGTTGCGTCGACGTTTGTCCGGAGAAATGCCTGGAGCTCGTTTCGCTCGATCGCATCGAATTTGAACCGAAGACGGTGCAGCACATTCGCGAAAACCAGGAATGTTTCGGCGTGGAGTTCGACGAATTGGCCGCCGACGAACTGGGCATTGTTACTGGCTCTGCCATGTTGAAAGATGAGACGCGCTGCATCCGCTGCGGTCTATGCGCGATGCGTTGTCCCGTGGGCACGATCACCATGGAGTCGTACAACCTGATTCCCGCCGAACCGACAGGGCTGATCTCAGTCGCGGCGATTGGAGGATTGCAATCGAAGTAGATTGCGAGGAATACATGGCAGACGAAAACAAAGCCGCAATTGCCAATGACGACGTTAGCCGCCGCCAATTCTTTCTAAAGCTCGGATTGGGTTCACTCGGCATCGCTGCGGCAGGCACGGCCGCTTTCGCTTATCAGTTTCTGAACCCAAATGTGCTTTACGAGCCATCGCCCATCGTCAATGCCGGCACCCCCGACCGCTATCCGCTCGATTCGGTCACGCTTGATGTGAATTCGGGTATCTACATCATTCACTCGCAGGAAGGTTACTTCTCGTTAAGCGCGGTGTGCACGCATCTAGGCTGCCTCACAGCGTGGAAGCCCGAGTTAAACATGATTGCGTGCCCGTGCCACGGCAGCAAGTTCGCGGTTTTCGAACGGGCAAATCTGAAGCCAGGCGACAAAATTGAGGGCCCTGCGCCCAGGCCGCTTCCATGGAAGCGCATCTGGCTCAACGATGACGGAGATCTTCTGATCGACCGCTCTACCGAAGTTCCACCTCTGCAGCGCGATTCATTCGTGAGGGTCTAAGCGATGGCGACAGTGAAAACAGCAGACCGATATTTCGACGATTTACGCAGCACGCGAGTGTGGCGCTCCGTCTTTCGCAGCGGCACCGGTTCGAGCACCTTGCATCGCGCCTTGGCGATTCAGCAGAACGTGTTTCTGCACCTGTTTTCCACCAAAGTGCGCACGCGCATGTTGAGCGTGAGCGCGACGTGGTATTTGGGCACGCTCACGCTGGGAACGTTTCTGATTCTGGTCGCAACCGGGATTCCGCTGATGCTTTACTACCATCCTTCTGCTCCGCAGGCTTACGCGGACACAAAGGATCTGCAGTTTGTAGTTTCTTCCGGAATGTTTCTGCGCAATCTGCATCGCTGGTCGGCGCACGCCATGGTTTTTCTGGTCTTTGCACACATGTTCAAAGTTTTCTATCGCGGAGCTTATCGGACTCCGCGCGAGTTCAACTGGGTGATTGGAGTGGTTCTGCTGTTAATCACGCTGCTACTCAGTTACACGGGCTATCTGCTGCCTTGGGACCAACTGGCTTACTGGGCGATTACAGTCGGGTCGAACATCGCGTCTGCCGTGCCAGTTATGGGCAATAAAATACATTTCCTGCTGCTGGGTGGGAACGCAGTGAACGCCAATGCCCTGCTGCGCTTCTATGTACTGCACTGCATGATTCTGCCGCTGACGGCGATATTTTTCATTGCCATCCACTTCTGGCGCATCCGCAAAGATGGTGGCCTTTATTCGCACGCCAGCGAACCCGCAACATTGCGCGCGAAGGCCACGAGTAGCTCCACCACGGCGACGGAGGGGCAATAGCCATGGCCGACTCCAAAGAGTTCATTGCCGGCGTGGACTCCAACGCAAAGAAGTCTCCGCGCCGAATCGTCTTCATCACTCGTCGCACTTCGGCGCAGGTAAAGGTCGACACCGAGGACCAGGTGCAGACATTTCCCGAAGTGCTGTTTCGTGCCGCCGTAGCTATTCAAGTGCTCGCCATTGCGCTGGTTTGGATTGCTCTCATTTTCAACGCACCGCTCGAAGGGCTGGCCGATCCCTCGCACACTCCCAATCCCGCGAAAGCCCCCTGGTATTTTCTCGGACTGCAGGAGATGCTGCATTATTTTCCGCCGGTGGTTGCCGGTGTGTTGGCGCCCGGCCTGGTAGTAATGGCGCTGATCGTCATTCCGTATTTCAAGGTCAACATCGAAGCGGATGGCTTATTCCTCAGAGATCGTCAGCACCGCCTCAGCATTTTCTATGCGGTCGCTTCGGCGCTTTCCATCTTCTTGGTCAGCTTCAAGGTGTATGCCGCTTTGGTGCCGACTCTCATCATGGTGGGGCTCATGCTAATAGCGGCCCAGAGTTCGCCGCAATCGTCCTCGGCTTTCCGCCGTTACCTTGCGGCCAGACCGCTTTCTTATTGGGTTATGACGTGGTTCTTATTCGAACTGGTGGTGCTGACTGCCATCGGCACATTTTTCCGCGGACCAGGCTGGGCTTGGATATGGCCGTGGCAGGGGTTTTGATGAGCTCATGAAAGAGAAACTCACATCGCTGTGGCAGAAATTGTTCGGCGATAGCGTTCGCGCGTTCGGTGTAGTCAGCTGTTTGTTTCTGGTTTCGCTGGCCATTGCACCCGCGAAAAATCACTTCAGCGAATGGCGCCATTATCAGCATGGCTATTTAAAGATGATCCGCAACCGCAGCGATGCTGCGACGCTTCAGCGCCATTTCGAGGGAGGAATTCAGCAGATCTGGTTGCCCGATCTAGGTGTAGTCGACCGCTGCACGAGTTGCCACGTCGGATTGAAAGAAGCCAGCCTCAACGATGTGAGCCAGCAGCCATTCCGTCCGCATCCCGTAATTCCGCACAAGCTCGGCCAATTCGGGTGCACCGTGTGCCACCGCGGGCAGGGTGCCGCCACAACAGTGGCCGAAGCGCACAACAGCACTCTGGCATGGGAGCAGCCGATCCTGCCAGCGAAATATATCGAGTCCTCGTGCGGGGAGTGCCATCGCGGAACCCTGGCGGGCACGCCTCAACTAAATCAAGGCCGGTCCATGCTTTCCCGCTATGGTTGCGTGCATTGCCACACGGTGAAGCTGCCCGATGGAAAAATCATGAAGGCGGCCGATGATCCGCCCTCACTTTCGCACATCGCGGATAAAACCACGCGCGAATGGATCTATGCCTGGCTGAAAGATCCGCAAGCCTACGCCGCCACCGCGACGATGCCAAATTTCAAGTTGAGCGACGATGATGCGCGCGATATCTCTGCGTTCTTGATTGCCAACAGCACCACGGTTCCGGAAGACACTATCGCTCTTTCCGCAAAGGCCGCTGCCGATCCCACGGCCGGCGCCACTTTGTATGGAGAATCCTTCTGCGCCTCTTGCCACGCGGTACAAAATGCCGCCGGTAACCTGGTCGGCGGCAACGTCGGCCCAGAGTTGACCCGCGTCGGCAACAAAGTGAAACCTGAATGGCTGCAAGCTTGGCTGCGCAATCCGCGTATTTACAACCCAGAAACCGCGATGCCGCATTACCGCTTCAACGATGCTCAGGTGGCTACGTTAACTGGATTTCTTCTCGCCAAAACTGATTCCGATCTTCTCAACAATGTTCATCTCGAGGCTGCGACTCCGGAACAGGTCGAACACGGCAAACGCCTAGTCGCCGACTACGGTTGCGCGTCGTGCCACGAAATTACGGGCATCAAGAAGCCGGAAAACTTTGCTCCCGAACTTAGCCGGATCGGAAGCAAACCGGTTACCCAGCTAGTGTTCCTGCGGGGGATGCAGCACACTCTTCCCGATTACATCGCCACGAAAATCAAGCAGCCACGATCTTTTGGGCAGAACCTGAAAATGCCGCAGTACGCGTTTACGGTGGCGCAGATCGATTCGCTCACGACAGCCCTGTTGGCATTGAACGATCGTTCCTTCACGCTGCCTCCGTCGCTGACTGTGGCGGCAAAGGCCGAGTCGGATTACCAGCCCGCCGGCAAAGCCGGAAAGCTGATGACCGATCTGGCCTGCTTCAGTTGCCATCGCATCAATGGTCACGGCGGCGATATGGCACCCGACCTTACATGGGAAGGCAGTTCCGTGCAGCGCCAGTGGCTCATGGAGTTCCTGAAAAATCCGAATACGCTGCGCCCTGCACTGATTCGCCGCATGCCGAAATTCAATCTCACCGACAGCGAGGCCAACGAACTGACGGACTACATCATGACCGTGTACCAGAGTCCGGCGGTCGATCGCGATTCGATGCCGCTGAGCGGTTACTCACAAGGTCAGGTTGAGTTGGGCAAGCAACTCTACTACGGCAAGTACGCCTGCCAGGGTTGCCATATTCTGGACACGAAGATGGACAAAGGTTATGTCGGCCCGACGCTGACCCGCGTTGGTTCACGCCTGACCGCTGCCTGGGTTTTCCAGTGGATGAAAAATCCTCAGGCCTTGCGCCCCGGCACTCTGGAACCTAACCGCGCTATGAGCGACGAAGATGCCCGGGCTCTGACCGCTTTCCTAATTTCGCAGAAGGTCGGAAGCAAATCGGAGGTCGCAAAGGCAAAACGATGAGCCGTCTCTCATTGATCTCCTTATTATTGCTACTGCTTGCTGTCGCGCTGGCAATGTCGCTGGGCTTATCCTGCTCTCGTAAGAGAGCGTCCTCAACACTGCCGAACCCTACGGCGTTTGGCGCCGCCATAGTCGAATCCAGCGGCAGAAAGCAGATGGCGCAGACGGGTTTGTTGCTGCCGCAGCCAGTTGTCGTGCAGGTGAATGATGCGCAAGGGGCCGCTGTCCCGGGCGCACTAATAGAATTCAGTGCCGCGAGGGGAGTGGTTTTCGATCCGTCCTACGGCCTTACCGACTCGAGCGGACAGGTTACAACTAACATTTCTCTTGGTGGCTCGGCAGGACGTTATCGAATCGCCGCCCTTACCTCTGACAAAACAGGGAAGAAGATCGAACTGACGATCGAAGAGATTGCTCTTGGTTATCAGCAAACGTTGGGTCGTCAACTCAACGATCAGTATTGCGACCGCTGTCACAATCCGGAATCAACGGCCGAGCGCTTGTCGAACTCCGACAATCTCGAAATCAGGCCGCACCCTTTCACTGAAGGCGACACGCTCGACAAAATGAGCGATGCTGATCTCACCGCCATCATCAGCCACGGCGGACCGGCACTGAATAGATCCGCACTCATGCCAGCCTGGGGAGACACTCTAACCAAGTCTGACATTCAGGCGCTAATAGCCTACATCCGGGCAATTTCCGATCCGCCCGACCGCAATGCCGGCGCCGTGTTCGCGAGGAATTAATCTGGTGGCGAGCACGCTCGCCTCACAACCGCAGGATCAGTCATGGCAAGTCGGTTTTGGTCCGGTCACCCTACTGGACGTGGCGCCGGGGCGCCCGACACGTGATCAAGAGACGTTGCCGGAATGTCCGGACAGCCGTCCAGTTCCTTATTTTCCTTAATTT
>JASHTD010000049.1 GCA_030040725.1 Candidatus Sulfotelmatobacter sp.
TCCGCATCGGTGAACGTCAAGCGAGACAATCATGGCGTGCCTACAATCGAAGCGGCCAATTTCGAAGACCTGTTTTTTGCTCAAGGGTTCGTCACGGCGCAGGACCGGCTGTGGCAAATGGACATCATGCGGCGCTTCGGAGCCGGAGAGCTTTCCGAGATTCTTGGCGAAGCCACGCTCAAGATCGATCGCGAGCAGCGAATTTTGGGATTGCGCGCCGCGGCGAAGAAAAACCTGCAGATGGCGAGCGCCCGCGATGCTGCCTATTTCGAGGCTTATGCGCGCGGAGTAAACGCCTTCATCGAAATGCACCGCGACCATCTTCCCATTGAGTTCCGGATCTTGCGCTATCGACCGAAGCCGTGGCAGCCGGAAGATTCCATTGTGATCGCAAATCAAATGGTGAAAAATTTGAACTTCTATACCTTTGGCGACGTGCTGGAGCGGGAAAAGATTCTTGCCAAACTTGGACCGGAGTTGACCGCCGACCTATATGTAAACCGTTCCTGGCATGACCGCCCGCCCACCGTCATGCGGGAAGATCTGAACAACGAAAAAGACAGCGACGATTCGGATGACGACGAAGACGATGGTCCCGACAACTCCGTGACTCAGCACAGGAACGCGCCGTGGGAGCTTTGGGAGCAGGGGGTCCCGGAGGCGGTGAATGGATCGAATGACTGGGTTGTCTCCGGAGAACATACGGTTACCGGCAAGCCGCTGCTCTCAAACGATATGCATCTCGGGCATCAGATGCCGAACCTCTGGTACGAAGCGCATCTGAAAGCGAATGCCTTTGACGTTGCCGGAGTGACTCTGCCGGGAATGCCGTACGTAATTGTTGGGCACAATCAAAGAATCGCCTGGGGATTCACCAACGTCGGCCCCACGGTAGCGGACGCATTCATCGAGAATTTCAATTCGCAGGAGGCATATCAAACGCCGCGAGGGTGGGTACAGCCCGAGCATCGCGCCGAGGTGATTCACGTCAAGGGCAAGCCGGATGTGACATTGGACGTAAAGATCACGCGGCATGGCCCGATTGTGACCGACATCTTACCCGGTGAGACTCGACATATTGCCCTGCGCTGGACGCTCTACGACGGATTGAAAATGCCGTTTTTCGATGTCGATAGCGCACAGAACTGGCAGGCGTTCCGCCAGGCGTTTTCTGAGCTCGATGCACCGGGCCAGAACGTCGTTTACGCTGACGTGGACGGCAATATCGGCTACCAGGTCACAGGGCACATTCCGATTCGGGCAACCGGAGACGGAAGTTTGCCGGCGAGCGGCGCCGATGACTCTCATGAATGGATCGGGTACATTCCCTTCGACAAACTGCCGAGCATCTACAACCCGCCTTCGGGTGTAATTGCTACTGCGAATGGGCGGATCACTCCGGACAGCTATCCGTATTCCATCAGCGCCGAGTGGGAAGCGCCCTGGCGCACCGAGCGTATTTATCACGTGCTCGAATCTGGGCGGAAACTTTCCGCGGGCGATATGCTGGCGCTTCAGAATGACATCCATTCGGAGAACGATCTGTTCGCGGCGGAGCGTTTTGTTTACGCAGTCGATCACGCATCAAAGGCCTCGGCCCGCGCAAAACAGGCCGCCGATCTCATGCGCAGCTGGGATGGGAGGATGTCGGCAGATTCGGCAGCACCGACGCTTGCCGTGCGGTCGGCTTACGAACTGGCACGGCTTCTGCTCGAACCTCGATTAGGGCCGGCGCCGGAAGATCCAGAGCAACAAAAATCAACTTTGAGCTGGAAAACCTACCACTGGGAGATGCGGACGGTTTGGCTGCAGAACGTGATGATGCATCAGCCCAAGCGCTGGCTGCCCGAGAAATATCCGAACTATGATGAACTGCTGACGGCGGCGGTGGAAGCGGCGGTGAGCGAACCGGAAGCTCCCAGCGATCTCTCCGCCTGGCATTGGGGCAAGGTGAACGAAGTTGAGATTGAGCATCCGGTGCTCGGGAAAATTCCGTTGGTGCGGCATTGGGCGGCACCCGGAATCAAAGAGCAATCCGGCAGCGGTTTTACGGTGAAGGCGGTCACGCGGCACCACGGTCCTTCGGAGCGCTTTACGGCAAACCTCGCCGATCTGGACGCATCGACCCTGAATCTCGTGACGGGCGAGGCGGGAAACTTCCTGAGTCCCTATTACATGGATCAGTGGCAAGCGTGGTATGAAGGCACAACTTTCACCCTGCCCTTCACCTCGCACGCGCTGAATGACGCAGCGGCCCATTCATTACTCTTGCTGCCGGAAAAATAGACCTGCCCAACGGCGCTAAACCATCAGAAGAAGTCGACCGCTTTGATGTCGATGATCTGGCCGGTAATGGTAATGGTTCCGGTTTCGTCGTAGTAATCCAATAGCAGACCGTCGGTCAGCGTGTTGTAAACGCGGAGATTGCCCCCCTCGGCCACATACTCGACCAGGCCGCTTCCCACCATCGGTTCGCTGGGCCTCGAGATGCTCTGCAGGCCGGTCACATCGCCATTGTCGCGCGGGATGATGGCCGAGACGTTTCCAGGGATTGTGGTGTTGTAAATCGAAAGACAACCGCGAATTTCTCCCGTAGGCGTCACCGCATTGATATTGCCAATGTTCGTGCAATCGTACGATCCGACGAAGAGCTGCCCATTGGCACTCATATCGATGCGGTCGTGATAGCCATCAGTGATGACAACTTTGCCGGTGACAGCCATGGAATTGATGTCCAGAATGTCGAGCCGCCCACACGTCTTCGCATCCGTGACCTGGCCGGTGCAGGGATTATTGGTGGGGGGAGTTCCGGCAACGTAAAGCGTGGAACCGCTCAAAAGACCGATGGTCGCGGCATCCACAGGAACGGGAGTTCCGACGGCCAGGGTTGTCATGTTCAGGGTTTGCACGCTGGCCTGCGTCCCGCCGCACTGCGGTCCGCAATTCATGACGTAGGCGGTACTTCCGTCTCCGCTGAAAACGGCCCAGACCGGACGATCAAAACCGGGAACCGTTGCCGTGACCGGCGATCCGGTGTTCAACAGAAGCGGCGAGACGACGGTCACGGAATTGGAATCGTTGCTGAAGACGAGAAGCTGGCTACCCCCTGAATTCGATACAACATACTGGGCGTTGGGAACGCTGATGGAGGCGGTAATCGCATAACTGGCAAGATTCAATGCTTCCAGTGCGCCGGGCGGCTGCCCGATCAGCGGCGCCGATGGCACTGCGGCATACCCGACCGAGTTGGATGGAGCAACCATGCTGATGGTGGGACCGGGCAATGCGATGGTCCCCCCAAGCACTTCCATCTGCGTATTCACTACGTCGATACTGTCGGAGGCAGAATCGAAGACCATCAGCACGGCTCTTTGCGGAGAGATCTCCATGTAGCCGGGAGCGGAGCCAACGCTAATGTGAGGAGCATGGGCCACAGTGTCGTATTGCCCGTTGATAATGATTATTCCTCCCGTGGCGGTCAGGCTGGATATGCTCTGCGAGGCGAAAACACGAGTCGACAACCCACTAAGTGGAGAAGCCTTTTTCTTGCCGCCACCACAGTAAAGCAGAGTGAAACTGAGGCTTATGACCGCAAACCACGAGAGAGCGGATTTCTTCAAACTTGAGGCTCCTAACTACAGGAAAACCGGAGATTTAAGTGCGAAGTAGCAGATTATAGCAGAGCTTCGACGAGATTCTTTGTGCCGCCAGAACGCCCTGCTTGCTTCTGTCCAGGGCATGTCAGAAGCCGAACTTATCCTGTATTCTGATCAACATGGCGGCTGACCTGCTTACGCGAATCAAGCAACACCCGGCCCTGTGCGACGGAGCCATGGGCACACTGCTGTACGCAAAAGGCGTCTTCATCAATCGCTGCTACGACGAGTTGAATGTTTCCCAGCCCGACCTGATCCGTGGCGTTCACCACGACTATCTGCAAGCTGGGGCCGAAATCATAGAGACCAACACTTTTGGGGCGAATTCTTTTCGCCTGGCTCGCCACAGCCTCGCCGACAAAGTGCGAGAGATCAACCGCGCTGGTGCGCGATTGGCGAAAGAGGCAGCCAAGAGCTTCGATGTTTGGGTTGCGGGATCGGTTGGCCCGCTGGGAACCAGAATTGAGCCGCTCGGTAAAACTTCCTTCGAAGAAGCCCGGCAAGCCTTTCGCGATCAGATTGCGGCTTTGGCCGAGGGTGGGGTCGATCTGCTGATGTTTGAAACTTTCGGCTACCTGGAAGAGCTCCATCAGGCAGTTTTAGCTGCCCGCGAGGTTGGAGCGAAGCTGCCGCTGATCGTGCAGGTGACGATCGACGAAGACGGCAACTGCCTCGACGGCTCCGATCCAGAGACGTTTGCACCGCGCCTCGAGGAGTGGGGCGCGGATGTGATCGGTTGCAATTGCAGCGTCGGTCCCGTAGCTATGCTGGACGCGATTGAGCGTGTTCGCGCCGTTACCTCCCTGCCGCTTTCGGCGCAACCGAATGCCGGCATCCCACGATCAGTGGAGGGTCGAAACATTTACCTATGCTCGCCTGAGTACATGGCAAGTTACGCGCGAAAGTTTGTGGCTGCAGGCGTACGCATTGTCGGCGGATGTTGCGGGACGACGCCCGATCACATCCGGGTGATGAAATCGGCACTAAGAGTGGGCGAGGCCAGGGGCAAGGCGGTAACGGTTCACGCCGCCAGTCCTGCGCCAGCGGCCATGCCGGCTCAACCGCTGCAGGAACGATCTTTGCTCGGCGCGAAGATCGCCCGTGGGGAGTTCGTGACCATGGTGGAAGTGGTCCCTCCCAAGGGAACCGACATCGTCAAGGAATTAGAAGGGTCGAGATTTCTCAAGTCTGTGGGCGTAGATGCAGTCAACATTCCGGATAGCCCTCGCGCTTCGGCGCGCATGAGCAATCAGGCATTGTCGCTACTGGTGCAGCGTGAGGCGGGAATCGAAGCGATTCTGCACTATACATGCCGCGACCGCAATGTGCTCTGTATTCAAAGCGATCTGCTGGGAGCCGCAGCGGTTGGAATCAAGAACCTGATCTGCATTACGGGCGATCCGCCGAAGATGGGCAATTATCCCGACGCCACTGCGGTGTTCGACGTGGATGCGATCGGCCTGGTCAACATTGTTCACAACTTGAATCGCGGGCTGGATATCGGCAGCAATCCGATCGGATTAGGCACGAGTTTCGTAATCGGGGTGGGCGCGAACCCGGGGTTGACCGATCTCGATGAGGAAATTCGCCGATTCGAATACAAGGTGCAGGCCGGCGCGGAATACGCGGTAACCCAGCCGGTGTTCGATATCCGCCTGCTGGAGAATTTTCTGCGTCGTATCGAGCATTGTCGCATTCCTGTCATTGCGGGAATCTGGCCGCTGGTCAGCGTGCGCAATGCCGAGTTCATGAAAAATGAGCTGCGGGTTTCGGTGCCGGATTCGATTCTCGAACGCATGGCGCGTGCGCAAACGCCGGAAGCAGCGAGAGCGGAAGGCGTAGCCATTGCGCGAGAAATGCTGCTCGCGGTCCGGCAGACGGTACAGGGTGCGCAGATCAGCGCTCCGCAGGGACGATACAGTTCGGCGGTTGATGTGCTTGAGGCGCTCGGCGCAAAAGCGTGATCGGCGGAAACCGATTTCTTGTGCGTTAGAAATCTGCCCCTCAGTACTGTCTGCCTGCGCTTCATCGCGGGCTTCCGAACATTCGTAAGGAAGACCTCGGAACGTTCCTTTCTCACCAATGCAACGCGGATGCGCATCGACGTATCCTAGGCTTCGTAGCCCGCCTATGCGAATCGCTTTCATCATCGTTCTTTGCTCGCTCGCCGCCTGGGCGCAAAGCGGGCAATCTCCGGGGCAAACGCCGCCCGCTACGCGTGAGGCAAGCCTGCCAAAACTTGCGATTACGGTTACCGATGAAACCGGAGTTGCCGTGCCATCGGCTCGCGTCGAACTGCAAGGCCCTCCTCCCATGGCGCCGTTACATTGCGAAACCGATTTCGCCGGCCGGTGTGAATTCAACGATCTTCTCGCCGGAAAATATGAGCTTTCGATTGAAAAGGCCGGGTACTATGCTCTGCATCAGCCGGATGTGCAGGTGGGCGCCGCTCCGAATCTGGATGTAACGCTTGCACATCAACAGGAAGCACGGCAGGTAGTAAATGTGACCGAGTCAGCTCCGGCGATTGACCCGGCGCAGGTCGCCACGAAAGAAGAGCTGACCGGAACGGAAATCATCGATATTCCCTATCCGACATCGCACGATTACCGCAATTCCCTGGTCTTTATCCCGCAGGTTACTCCCGATCAATTCGGGCAGGCGCATCTGGCCGGAGCCGAGACGTATCAGATGCTGGTTCTGCTCGACGGCTTCAACGTCAGCCAGCCCACGAACGGAGAGCTGCTGGTGCGCAGCAGCGTGGAATCGTTTCGTTCGCTCGAGGTCTCGCCGAGCCGCGAACCTGCCGAGTATGGCAAAGGGTCCGGGGGCACGCTTGCCCTGAACACTCGGATGGGAGACGATCATTTCCACATTACGTCCACCGACTTCACGCCGTCGATCCAGACGATCAAAGGAATCTCGATTGGCCAATGGTTGCCGATAGTTACGCTCTCGGGGCCGGTGCACAAGGGAAAGATGTGGTACATCGACGCATTCAACGCAGAATACGACAACAACATTACTCAACAATTGCCGTCCGGAGCGGATAGCGACCATATATGGCGCGTTGACAATCTGGCGAAGCTGCAGTCGAATATAACCACGCGCAACATCGTGACCCTCAGCTTTCTCTCGAATTATTATCACGATGAATACGACGGATTGTCGGATCTCCAACCGCAGCCGACCACACCGACCGATGCTGAAACTGCTTACATTGGCTCAATCAAAGATCAATATTATTTTCACGGTGGAGCTTTGCTCGAAACTGGATTCGGCGTCGATGAGTACAATCTGGCCTTCACGCCGCACGGGGATGCTCCGTATATCGAAACTACCGGCCTGGCCGCGGGCAATTACTATCTCACGGCGAACACGCTGGCGCGGCGAGTACAGGGACTTGCCAATTTGTACATCCCGCCGCAGCAATGGCATGGGCGGCACGACATCAAGCTGGGAGTGGATCTCGATCGCCTGAATTACGATGCTGAGTTTCTGCGCAAGCCGATTTCGTTCCTGCAACCGAATGAACCATTGGAATCATGCGCGACGGGAGCGAATGGAGTTCCGGTGCCGCCCTACACCTGCGCACGGTATTCGGTTTTCACGCCAGGAAATTATTCGACTCTCTACAACACCGAAGCCAGCGCTTATGTCGAAGATAAGTGGCTGATCACGAACCGCCTGCTCCTCGAACCGGGAGTGCGCTTCGATGAAGATCAAATCGTGCGCACGCCGCTAGTGTCACCGCGACTCGCGGGAACCTACGTTCTCGACAACGAAGCCAATACGAAGTTTTCGGCGGGCATTGGAATCGTTTACGACAACACCACGCTGGGGGCAATTCATCAGCCATTTGAGGGACAGCGGGCCGATTACTTTTTCAACTCCACGATGCAGCCGACCAATGCGAACGGCACGCCTATTTCCACGCCGGTTCCGGTACCTACCACCTTCGCCGTGAACCGGAGCACGCTTGAGGAACCGCGCTATCTGAATTGGAGTCTTGGTTTCGAGAAGAAATTGCCCTACACAATTTTTTTGAAACTGGAGTTTCTTGAGAAACGCGGCACTCATGGCTTCGCTTACAACACGATCGATGGCGCCGTGGACGGGAATTTTTTGCTGGGTAATCGCCGCGACGACCGCTACGACGCTTTTACGGTGAGCCTACGGCATCGCTTTCGCAAATATTATGAAATCTTTGGCGCTTACACGCGTTCGCGCGCGTATACGAATCAGGTGTTCGACTTCAGCCTCGACATTCCTCTGCTGACGCCGCAGTTGCCGGGTCCGTATCCCTGGGACGTGCCCAACCGCTTCGTCGGTTGGGGGATCCTGCCGTTTTTCAGGCTGCCAGTCCTGCACAAGGTCGATCTTGTTTATTCCACGGAAGCGCGCACTGGAATCCCTTTCTATGCCACAACCGACCAGGGCGAGATTTATCCGGGCGATCCTCCCGGCAAGCTTCGGCTTCCAACCTATTACACGATCAATCTGCAGTTCGAGAAGCGTTTTCATCTGTTTCACCGGTATTGGGCGTTGCGCGGCGGGTTCGACAACGTCACCAACCATGGCAATGCGGCCTACGCCAATGGAGTTCTCGATGCGGCCCATCCGTTTCCAACTTTTATCGATGGGAATACGCGGGCGTTCACGAGCCGGATAAGGTTCTTGGGAAAGGATTGAGGGATTGGCGGATTGCTCGTTTTTGTGAGGGGATGGCCCACTCAAGCCACGCTTTTAGGCTGAGTGGGCCACTTACGCAAGCTTCAGGCGGTTTTGCGGCGTGCTTCTGTCAGTTCATTCCTTAGGCGGATTGCTAGCGCCGGTGCTTTGATTTCAAAATCATTCAGTAGCGCAACGATGTTTTCCCCTAGATCCGAAGGCATGTGTCCTAGTGGCCCGATCTGTGTGAGTATCTCGGACATCAGGGCTATTTCAGCCAGGGTGAGGCGCTCCGGTGCTCCTGAATCATCGGTTGCATCCATCATTTCACCGATGTTCGCACCTGCCGTGAAGATTTTCGCCAGCCTGGCAAGCTTGAAAGCATCTTGAGGATCCTGATGAGGCTCCCCGGTGCTCAACTTCGGGCCACGATACCTCGATAATGCGATCTGATAAAGCGTCATGAGCGTTTGGTAAAGGCTGCCGGGATCTAAACTGCTGGTCATTTGGGTATTCTCCTCTCTTGGATAGGATGGGCTGGGCATTGCCCTAATCGGAGGTTGCCCGTGGGGAAGTGAACCTGACCGATGCCTATGGGACTGGTCGCGCACTATATTAGGGAACGCACCGCACCATTCGGAAATCGCGGTATTGTTCGGTTTCTGTAACAGGAGATGGATAATGCTTGACTTGGCGCGGCCCGCTAGTCTCGGCGCTTTGTTGCCGTGTTACGAAATCAGGAATCGTTTTCAGACAGGGTGCCAAATTAATTTCCCTCAACGACACACTCAGCAGACTTTCGACATTTATTTCCGTTCTGGCCGATCGATCCCAGATTGGAAACGGTATTTTATTATTTCTTGCGAGCCAAAAAAAATGATGAACCCTACCGGTCTGAAATAGCATTAAAATACGAATAGGAGCAAAATCCCATT
>JASHTD010000050.1 GCA_030040725.1 Candidatus Sulfotelmatobacter sp.
ATCCGCGAGTTTCTGGAACGCGTCTACAACGAGAAGCGGCTCCACTCGGCTCTGGGTTATCTGCCGCCGGCAGAGTTCGAGCAAAACGGAGGACCCGGTCAATGAGGTTGCTTCGCGCGTTCTCTCTTGGGGGCTCTGCCCCCAAACCCCCGGGGGTTACCGCTTTTTCCCGCCAGAATGGGCCATTTTTATTTGTCTCAAGGGGACAGGCTCAACCTGTCCCCCGCCTTTCCGGCCGCTGAACCGGTCGCTCGGGTTGCTTCCCAGTGTGCGGCCCATGTGATGGGACAAAACGGAAAAGGAACCCGGCGCGACAATGGTGCGGATCGGTGGTAGTAGGCCGGCAATGCAGTGGTGCTCAGTTGAGCCCGTTCGTCCAGTGTGGCCCCGGGTTGCGTGGTCAGAACAGTGGTGACGCGAGTTTGCCCACGACGGCAAGCGAAACGATCCCGATTGGGAGATTGCCTGTTTTTCACGACTCGGACTGCCGATCTTCGCTAATTCATATTTCCGAGGAAGAGCATGCCCCGAAAACAAGCCAGCAAGAAGAAAGTCGCCCTGCCAGTTTTGAATCCGGATGCCGCCGGCGTCGATATTGGCGCCACCGAGATTTATGTCGCTGTCCCCGCAGATCGGGACCCAGATCCAGTGCAGATGTTTCTCACGTTCACGGTCGATTTGAACAAGCTCGCAGATTGGCTACAGCAATGCCGCATCCGGACGGTCGCTATGGAATCCACAGGCGTTTACTGGATTCCGCTTATGCAGATTCTGGAAGATCGCGGTGTAGAAGTGTTCCTGGTCAACGCCAAACACGTCAAAAACGTGCCAGGACGGCGCACGGATGTCTCCGATTGCCAGTGGTTGCAGTATCTGCATTCGGTCGGATTATTGCGAGCGTCCTTCCGCCCCACCCAGAATGTTTGTGCGATCCGGTCGCTGTTGCGTCACCGGGACAGCTTGGTGGAGATGGCCACCTGCCATGTACATCACATGCAGAAGGCCCTGGATCAAATGAACCTGCAGATCCACCACGTGATCGCGGATATTACCGGGACTACGGGTTCGGCGATCATCGACGAGATCTTGAGCGGAGAGCGGGATCCGGAGAAACTGGCCAAGTTGCGCGATCCCCGCATTCGAGCTAGTCACGAGACTATCGCGAAAAGCCTGGTCGGCGATTATCGACCAGAGCATCTGTTCACCCTGCGGCAGTCAATCGATCTGTATCGCGAGTATCAAAAGAAAATCGTGGCGTGCGAAGCGGAGATGCAGCGGCTCATGAAAAGCTTTGAAAGCAAGGCCGACCCCTCGTCCTTGCCAGTCGCGAAGGACTCTATAAAGAAGTGCAAGGTTATGGCTCCGGCCAAAGCTCTGGCGCTCCGGGAAGAAGGTTACCGCATCCTGGGCGTGGACCTCACCACCATTCCAGGCATCAGCGTCTTACACGTCCAGACCATCGTTGCAGAACTCGGATCGGACCTCTCGAAATTCCGCAGTGCCAGTGCGTTCAGTTCCTGGATGGGGTTGTGTCCAGACAACGACATCAGCGGCGGCAAAGTACTCTGGAGCGGTACCCGGAAGGTGAAAAACCGCATTGCGCTTACACTTCGGATGGCGGCGCAGTCCTTACAGCAGAGCCAATCAGCGCTCGGCGACTTCTACCGCCGTATGCGGGCCAAACTCGGCGCCCCAAAAGCAATCACCGCCACTGCTCATAAGCTGGCCAGGATCGTCTACCACCTCCTCATTACCAGGGAAGCCTACGACGACAGCGTGTTCGCCAAAGCAGAAGAACGATACCGAAAACGATCGGAGAACCGGCTGAAAGCTCAGGCCCACGCCCTCGGCTTCGCACTGGTACCAGCAGACCAGTGACACGGGCTGGAGGTTCCTTAGGAGCATTGCCCTATCCCGTCCGGTTCAGGTAGGCTCATTATCAACCGTGCCGCTCGCGCGCTCAACGAAAAAGCAGCGAACGGCAAAGTAACCCCTTAACTTTGTGTCTCACGATTTGGGTGCACCGCATCCGATGTTAGCCGAACACTGGCCACCTCTGTCCCATTTCAGGAGGTGACCACATGATCGGCACGATTACCAAACGCGCCCGGCAGGATGGCAAACTTGCCTGGGGCTACTCGCTCTTCGCCGGCCGCAATTCGGCTGGCAAGAGAATCCAGATCACGAAGAGCGGCTTCGATACGAGAAAGGAGGCGACTGATGCATTGCGCAAGGCTGTCGAGCAGCAGCGATCGGATGACAATAGTGCCAATCACCCGAATTTCAGCGCTTTTTTTAGCCGATGGCTTGACGAGTATGCGAAACATCGATGTACGCCCAAAACCCTGGAACGCTATGTAACACTGGGCCGGCATGCCACAAAGTATCTCGGGGAGACCGAACTGCAAAACATGGCTCCATTAGCGATCGAGAGCATGGTGAATAGTCTCCTTGACTCAGGAGGGCGGAAAGACGAAACCCATCCGAATGGGCGGCCACTGTCAGCGCGGACCGTGCGGCATGTAGCGTTCGT
>JASHTD010000051.1 GCA_030040725.1 Candidatus Sulfotelmatobacter sp.
ACGTTGACCTTGAATGTGGTGGGCTGGTCCTGTGCGGTAATTTCGGCCGTAGCCTGCTGATTTGTGCTCGGCGAAGTCGCAGAGCCGGTTGAGGACACCGCTGGGGTCGTGCCTTGGCCCCACGCCAAGGTCGACCCGAGAATGACTACGCACGCAAATAAAAGGGCGAGGGAAAAGAGGCGGCGGAACAATTGCCCTGGACGATTCTGTCTCCAGGCACGACGCGCGGAAGAAAACGGCGAGGCTTCCGGAGTATTCATTGAACACACCAACCGGGGATGAGGGAGGCAGGGGCTCTAGCCGAAGAATCAAACGACTCGCGTGACCCTCGACTAAAAAATCACCGGCCACATTGTACACCGAAGCCGTGCGAGAAGGTTCTCACCATCTGCGGGTCGGAAATCCGGATTCGATCGGTCGTGATTGGCCAAGGCACCGATCCCCCCTAATGAAGACCGCCTGCAGAGTCGATAGAAAGACGAGGAATCCCGACGTCTGCTGGCCCGCAGCTAAGAGCTGTCTTACCTTGCGAAGCAGAGAGCGCGGCTGTGGGCTAAAAGAGAACGATAGCTATGAGCGATGCTGAGATCGTCAAGGATTTTCTGGTTGAGAGCTATGAGAACCTGGACCGGCTTGACCGCGATCTGGTAGAACTCGAGAAAAATCCCCAGGATCGCAACGCGCTGGCCGGGGTGTTTCGCACCATCCACACGATTAAGGGAACCTGCGGGTTCCTTGGCTTCCCAAAGCTGGAAAAAGTCGCTCACGTCGGCGAGAATCTGCTGAGCCGCCTCCGCGACGGTCACCTGTTGCTTAACCCCGAAATAACAACGGCGCTGCTCGGCATGGTGGATGCCGTGCGGCAGATGCTGAAAGAAATCGAGACGACGGGTGCAGACGGCGAGATCGATTACGCGGAGCTCCGAGACAAGCTCACGCGATTGCAAGAACCGGCCGCACAAGCCGCGAAGACAAACGCGCCAGCCACGAAAATCCAAAGAGCCGGAACGCCCGATTCGATTGCCCAGGCGTCGAAGCCGCAGGCAACCGATGTGGAGATTCAGCCGGAAACCAACCGGTCGCGCAGCGAGGGTGACGAGCCGAGCGAGAAATCGGCAGAAAGTGGCGCAGCGCGAGCGGCAGAAACCGAAGGCCAGAAGAATCAGCCGGCTTCGGCCGGGTCGGCGAGCGCTTCAGAGAGTACGGTTCGAGTGCATGTCGGTCTGCTCGACAAAGTGATGACTCTGGTCGGAGAACTGGTGCTGGCACGCAACCAGGTGCTGCAATATACGGGTCGCGTGCAGGACCCCGGCTTTCTCGCAGCTTCGCAGCGCCTGAACCTGATTACCACCGAACTGCAGGA
The DNA here is from genome assembly GCA_030040725.1 of Candidatus Sulfotelmatobacter sp. GTDB lineage: Bacteria > Acidobacteriota > Terriglobia > Terriglobales > Acidobacteriaceae > Sulfotelmatobacter. The sequence goes on from JASHTD010000051.1 coordinate 1,364, forward strand.
AGGAATCATGAAGACGCGCATGCAGCCGATCGGGAATATCTGGGGACAGTTTCCCCGCACGGTGCGTGATGTGGCCCTCGGCTGCGGCAAGCAAGTCAAGATCGAAATGGAGGGCAAGGAAACCGAGCTGGATAAGACGATTATTGAGGCGATCAAGGATCCTCTCACCCACCTGGTGCGCAACTCCGTAGACCACGGAATCGAACTTCCCGAGGACCGCGTGAAGAAGGGGAAAGAGCCCATCGGCCGGCTGATTCTACGCGCCTTTCATGAAGGCGGCCAGGTGAATATTGAAATCAGTGACGATGGGGCGGGCTTGAATTTCGACCGCATTCGTAAGAAAGCTGTGGAACGAGGAGTCATCACTTCGGACCAAGCGCTGAAGATGAGCGAGCGGGAGATCTTTAATTTGATTTTCTTGCCGGGTTTCTCGACGGCGGAAAAAGTCACTAACGTCTCCGGGCGCGGCGTAGGTATGGATGTGGTGAAGACCAATGTCGAACGCATCGGCGGCAGCGTCGGGGTGCAGTCGACCGCGGGTCAGGGAACCACTGTCAAAGTGAAAATTCCGTTGACCCTCGCGATTATTCCTGCGCTGGTCGTGACCTGTGCCGGGGAACGCTACGCCATCCCCCAACTGAGCTTGCTGGAACTGGTGCGACTGGAGGGCGACAAAGCAATCAAGGGAGTCGAGTTGGTGCATGGCGCTCCGGTCTACCGGCTGCGCGGACGCTTGCTGCCGCTGGTGTTTCTGGATCGCGAACTCGGGGTTGCCGCGGATGCGAATGGCGGCACGGCCAACAACGGCGTGGTCAATATTGTTGTTTTGCAGGCCGACGAGCGCCAGTTCGGATTGGTGGTCGATCAGATCAACGACACAGAAGAAATCGTGGTCAAGCCGCTGCGCAAACAGTTGAAAAGCATTCGCACGTTTGCCGGATCGAGCATCATGGGCGACGGCAAGGTGGCGCTGATCCTGGATGTGCTCGGGCTCGCGCAGCGCGCGAACGTTGTCTCGCAGAGCCGGGAGCGGACAGCGTCCGAAAAAACCGCGGAAACGGCACACCAGGCCACGGAGAAGCAAGCGTTCCTGCTCTTTGCCGGACCGGGCGATTCGCGCATGGCGATTCCGTTGAGCACTCTGGCGCGACTGGAGGAATTTCCCGTTGCCCACGTGGAAATGTCGGGCAGCCGGTGGGTCACGCAATATCGCGGCCAAATCCTGCCGTTGATTCGCCTAGACGTGGTCATGGAAGAACGCCGCGCCCGGCTGCGGGCGCTGCAAAGCGCGCCGCCAAATCCCGATGCCGGGCCAGTGCAGGTCCTGGTGTTGAATCACGAAGGCCGATCGTTTGGGTTGGTTGTCGAACAGATTCTCGACATTGTGGAAGACCGGGCAGCGGTGAAATCGGCGGCGACCCGCGATTCAGTGCTCTATTCCGTGGTCATCGGCGAACGGGTCACCGAGTTGCTGGATGTTCCATCCATTTTGCGCAAAGCGGAGGCCGACGCAAAAGGAATTGCTGCGGGCGGTGGAGGCGTGAACTGATTCATGGCACAGACTTCGCAATTTTGCACCTTCTATTTGGATAAGCTGCTGTTCGGCGTGGAACTGAAAGGTGTGCAGGAGGTCATTCGCTCTCTGGAAATGACCCGGCTTCCACTTGCTCCCGCGGTGGTGCGAGGACTGATGAACCTGCGGGGACAGATTGTCACGGCCGTGGATTTACGGCGGCGGCTCAATCTGGCAGCGGCTGCGCCCGGAGCAATCGTGATGAATGTGGTGGTGCGCTCCGAAGATGGAGCGGTCAGTTTGCTGGTGGATGAAATCGGCGATGTGGTCGAGGTCGAAGAAAGCAGTTTTGAGGCCCCTCCCGAAACCCTGCGCGGCTCGGTGCGCACGATGATTCTGGGAGTTCACAAATTGAACGACCGGCTCATGCACGTGCTGGACATTGAAAAGGCTTGCCAGATGACGGACGTTGCCGAAGCCGCCTCCTTCGGCCGATCGCATTAGTCGTCACCGCGCCGCGATTTCTTAGTGTCAATTCGGACTATTGTGTAAATTGAAGAAAACGCCTGGGCCTGCTACGATCCGCTAAACTCGCGGGCCCATTGCATCGCCTGCCAGTAGGCTTGCGCCACATCGGTTTCTTCCAGATGAAGCTGCCTGCTGAGGTCACTCACTGCCTGCCACTCGCCGGACTCTTGCGCCAGCATAAGCTGATAAAACGGCCGCAAACGCCCGACCTTTCCCAGCAGAACCATTTTGCTTTCCTGATCGATGGGAATGTTATCGAGAACCTGCTGCATAGGCATCTCGAGAATGCAATCCATGAGAGAAAGCATGCCCATGAGAAACAGGTCGGAGTCTCCGTGCTGAATCTTGGGCGAGAGCAGCTCGCAGAAGCGGGCGCGAACCAAAGCCGAAAGAACCAGATCCGTGGTCTTGCCCTGCCCTGCGCCAAGGGTGGCGACTAGGCGAATCCAGCGGCGCACCTCGCGCTCGCCCAGGATCGAGAGTGCGTGCCGGACCGAGTGAATCTCCGAGGCGAAGCCGAAGGCTGCGGAGTTCAAATAGCGCAGCAAACGGTAGCAGAGCGATGCTTCGCCTTTGACCAGATTCTCGAGGGCCCGCACGTTCAGTTCCGGTTCGGAAACTGCTTTCAGCATGCGCACGTAATTGATGCGGTTGGCCGGAATTTCATGAGCGGTCAGCAGTTCCGGGCGGCGGAAGAAGTATCCCTGGAAATAGACAAAGCCGGCTTTCTTGGCAGCTAAAAACTCCTCCCGTGTCTCCACTTTTTCCGCCAGCATGCGGCAGCGCCAGGGGCCATATTTCTCGGCCATGGCAGCGGCGTCTGCCTGAGAAACAGCGCGCAGATCGACCTTGATGATGTCAGCGAGATCAGTAAGGATCTCGCGCGGATCCTTGGGGGCGAAGTCATCAAGCGCGATCATGTACCCCGCCTGCTTCATGCGCCGGCAGGCGGCGATCACTAACTCGTCCGCGGGAACGCTTTCCAGAACCTCGATCACAACCTGAGCCGACGGCAGCAGTGTGACGTATTCCTTGAGCAAGACATCGCGCGTGCAATTGATAAAGGCGCGGCGGCCGTCGCAAAGCACATCGAGTCCCATCACCAGCGAGGTGTTCAAGGTGCTGCGCGAGGCAGAGTCGACATCGGGATTGCAGAAGAAGTCTTCCACGCCGTTGCGGAAGAGGAGTTCGTAACCGAAAACTGCTTCGTCGACCGTGAGAATCGTCTGCCGGGCAACGAACTGCGTTCCCGGCCGGTGTGCCGGTTGGGCCTTCTCGGGGCTGGGAGCCGAAGACGCGCCTGTCACAGGTTCTTCATCGGCGCAAACAGCACCAAGGATTATTGCGGAAAGTAACGATGGCTCGGGCCTGCCCAAAACCTTGACTATGTTTGGCGTCTGTACTTGTCCATGAGAGGCGTGGGGCTAAAGGCTTGTGCCTTCAACGCCGATGGAAAGGTCGGTGAAAGTTTGCGCAGGCTCCGGCAGTGCGCGCTCGCGGAGCAACTCCGAGGAGGGTTAGATGAGGTTAACGCTTGGCAAGAAACTTGGTCTTGGGTTTGGCACAATCCTCGCGCTCATGATCATCAGCGCGGTGCTCAGCGGCATGAGGGCGAAGAGCTTGAAGGAAGGCCAGGACAAAGTGATCGCCGTGCGCGTCCCTACCATCCACGCTCTGAAGGACCTGCAGAGAGATCTGAATCAGACACAGAGCAAAGGGCGGCAGGCGTGCCTTGCAGGCAGCCAAACGGAGCGGTGGAACGCGGCTAAGAGTGCGTTTGATTCAGCGTGGGAAGAACTTGGCAGCGACACCGCGACCCTCGATTCGCTTGCACCGTATTGGATTCTGCAGGCTAACCGCGACCGCCTGGTGGAAGCGGAACGGAAGATTGTGGAGCTTCGCCAAATGCAGGAAGCGGCCATGAAGCATGCCGCCAGCGGGGAGCACGATGCTGTCGTCAAAGCTGGAAACGAATTCGCCGACAATGCCACACCCGCAACCGAAGCGATCAAGAAAGCCCTGGGCGACATTGTCGATTCCAACGACAAATTGATGCTCGATGAGAATACGGATATGGGCGCGCAGGCCAAGACATTAATCCTCACCGTCTTATTGACCACCCTCGTTGCGATTGCCATCGGCATCTTCGTTGCTATTTCCCTCGGCCGCAACATTGCCGGGGCCACACACTCGGTGCTGGCGCAGGCTGAAGCCATCGCCGCAGGCGACTTGACGCGGGACGACTTAACAGTACGCAGCAAGGATGAGCTTGGGGAACTGACGCTGGCTATCAACAAGATGAATGGCAGCCTCAAGACCATGATTGCGTCGATTACAGGACATTCCTTGCGCGTGTCGAGCGCGAGCGAGGAGTTGTCGAATACCAGCCAGCAAATTTCGGCAAATTCGGAGGAGACCTCTGCGCAGGCGAAGGTGGTTTCCGATTCGGCGCAGCAGGTCAGCCAGAACCTGCAGACGGTGGCGACTGGAGCGGAAGAGATGGGCGTCAGCATCCGCGAAATCGCCAAGAATGCGACGGAGGCGGCAAAAGTTGCAACCTCGGCTGTGAAAGTGGCGGAGACGACAACGGCGACGGTATCGAAGCTGGGCGAGTCGTCCAATGAGATTGGGCAGGTGATTAAGGTCATTACGTCGATTGCCCAACAAACGAACCTACTGGCGCTGAATGCGACCATCGAAGCCGCGCGCGCCGGGGAAGCGGGCAAAGGCTTTGCCGTGGTGGCGAATGAAGTAAAGGAACTCGCCAAGGAGACGGCGAAGGCCACGGAAGACATCAGCCGGAAGATTGAAGCCATCCAGGGCGATACGAAGGCTGCCGTAGAGGCGATTGCATCAATCAGCGAAGTGATCAATCAGGTGAATGGGATTTCGAACACGATTGCCACGGCCGTGGAGGAGCAGAATGCGACGACGAATGAGATGGCCCGGAATGTGAGCGAGGCGGCAAACAGTAGCGGGGAGATTACGAGCAACATAAACGGAGTGGCGCAGGCTGCGGAGAGCACGTCGCGGGGAGCGACGGACACGCAGCGCGCGGCGCAGCAATTGGTCGAGACCTCGGCCGAACTCAGGCGGCTGGTGGAGCAGTTCAAGATCAACGCCGCCGACCAGCGACGGGCAGAACAGCAGCCGTATATGGGCATGGCAGCGCATGCGGGGGCGTGACTATTCGGCTCTTCTGAACTCAAAAATGCCGGTAACCTTTTCCAGAAATTAGGCCGTTCATTTGGATGCCGGCGTAGGCAAGCTTCTCCCTACGAGCCTTCGCTGCTATGCCTTCCGAGTCCGTTGGTAACTAACGTTTTGCTGAATTTCGCCGAAATACCCCAGTGATTGCCAGTTTGTGTCCAAATCAACCGGGGAAAACATGAGAGATCCTTTTTCGGGTTTTTTTCGCACGATGTTGTTGTTGATCGCACTCGCTTCGGTCTTTGCCTGCTCGATTCATGCCTACGCCCAACTAGACTCCAGCACAGCGCCGAGCCAGGACGAGGTGAATAAGCAGCTCCAGCAACGCGTTGACGACCTTGAAAAACAGGTGAAGCAACTCGAAGAAAAGCAAGCGGCCACGCCTCCTGCTGCGCCTGCTCCGGAGCCGGAGATGCCGACCGTCAACGAAGTCGCGCCCCGGTTGAAGCTGATTGTGTTCGGCGATGTAGGGGCATCCGTGCTGAGCCACGTTCCTTCCACGTTTGAGTTCGGCTCGCTCGATCTATTCATGACTGCTCGACTTTCGAATAAGGTCTCCGCGCTGGGCGAAGCGCTGTTCATCGCGCAAAGCGATAACAGCGTGGGTGTGGACGTCGAAAGGCTGCTCCTGGGGTATCGCCAAAACGATTACTTCGACGTCTCCATCGGGCGCTATCACACCTGGGTCGGCTACTACAACACCGCTTTCAACAAAGGCGAGTTCCTGGAAACCGCAGTCGATCGTCCGTTCTTTTATCAGTTTGATGACACCGGTGGATTCCTTCCTATGCAGGACCTCGGGGTTAATGTCACGGGCAAGATTCCCTCCGGCAAGATGGGATTGAATTATGTGCTCGAGGTCGGCAATGGCCGGGCGTGGGGATTGAATGTTGAACCGGCGCAGAACTATCAGGACGCGAACGACAGCAAAGCCATCAACGGCGGATTATTCGTCCGGCCCGAGAAATTCTCAGGCCTGCAAGTCGGTTTTTCTCTCCGCCACGACAATCTCACGGTTCCCGGACCCTCGGTGGGAGAGACGATCGGAACCGTGCATGGGGTGTTCACCAATAGCAGGTACGAGATTCTCAATGAAGGAGTTCTGGTGCGGCATGTTAAACCGATCGGGCCGGTCTTCAATACTGCCTGTTTCTATTCGCAGTTGTCGCGTGCCTTTGGCAATTGGCGGCCCTATTTCCGCTACCAGTATTTCAACGCCCCGAGCAATGATCCGGTTTGGGTCTATGCCAGTTCCAACCAATACGCGCCTCTCGGCGTCACCAATTTCGTGGGC
>JASHTD010000052.1 GCA_030040725.1 Candidatus Sulfotelmatobacter sp.
CTTCATCATCCGGCAAAGAGACGCTGCGCAGGGAAGCGCGAACCGCGTTTGTGCAGTCTGTGCTTGTGCCGGCGGCGTGTGCCCGCCAGGCTTCTTTCAGCTGAGTTCGAATTTTGAGCGCGGGATTCAAAGAAGAGAGCGGACTCTGCAGAACCAGCGAAATCGTGCGGCCGCGCAGGCTGCGCAATTCACGTTCCGAGAGATCTAAAAGATTAACGCTCTGGAACCGGATCGAGCCTTCGGCGCCAGCCCGTTTCTTCTCCAGCAGCCCGAGAATCGCCATAGCCAGCGTGCTTTTTCCGGAGCCGCTTTGTCCCACCAATCCAAGCACCTCACCCTCGCGGATTTCGAGCTCAACGTCGCGCAGTACGGGCTCCTTGCCCGTGTAGCGCACCGTGAGGTGTGCCGATAATAGCGGGGCGTTTTGCGCTTCTGGGTTCATCTGCTTTTCATTGTTCATTGTTCAGTGGTCAGTAGCCGGTTCTCAGCTCTCAGTCGTTAGTAGTTCGATTCACTGGTTACTGATCCCTTGATCACGCCCTGGATTAATTCCCGGATACCGTAAGCCGCTCGGCATTCCAGAACGTCTGCGGCGATAAAATTACTGGAGCCGCGCCATGCACTCTGGCTGACACCGCTGAGAGCGCATTCTTATTAATCAGAAAAATGAACGGCTGCTCCTCGACAACAATTTCCTGCACGCGGTCAAATGCGGCTTTGCGTTTTTTCGGATCGCTCGAAGAAGCCTGGGCACGCATGAACCGGTCGATCTCCGCTTCCCAATCGGTTTCGGGCGTTTTCTGCTGCGGATTCCATTGATGATTGGCGGCCGAACTCAGCCATACATTCATCTCTTCATTCGGATCGAGATCGACGTTCGTAAGGCCGAGAATGATGGCATCGTAATCGAAGCTCTGCGTCATGCGCTCGATCAGGGAAGGGAAGTCAAGCGTGACCACGTTGACGTGGATGCCGATCTTTTGCAGGTCGTCCTGAATCAGCACGGCCATGCGCTCACGGGCTTTATTGCCCGCGTTGGTGATGATGGAAAATTCGACCGCATTACCGCTCTTGTCTTTGAGCGTGCCGTTTTCCAAGCGAAACCCGTCGGCGGCAAGCGCCTTCAAAGCTGCGTCCGGACTGTAGACTGGCGGCTTCAGACTGGCATTAAACCAGAATTTGTTGGCCGGCGAAAACGGACCCATGGCCGGCTGAGCGTGCCCGTGATAAACGATGCGGCTCAAGTCTTCACGATTGATCGATTCAGAAATTGCCCGCCGAAAATCCGCGGAACGAAACCACTCTCTTTTATATGGGGGAATCGGCGCCTTAGCGACTTCATTGAACCAAAGTTGCTCGCTATCGAGGGATGGGCCGGCATCATGCACCACTTGCGGCGAAGTGGCCGCGAGTTTGTCGAAATATTCGCTGTCGAGCGTGTTGATCAGATCCAGTTCTCCGCGCTTGAACTGCAGCATTTCGACATCGTGATTAGTCTGAATGTTGAGCAGGATCGAATCCAGATATGGCAGCCGACGGCCCTGTTCGTCTTTTTTCCAGTAATTTGGATTTCGCTGCAAGAGAACCGTTGCTCCAGGCTTGTAGTCGGCGACCATGAAGGGACCGAGCACCGCCATTTCTTTCTTTGGCGAATTCTGCGAGAGAATCGCAACCTGATCGAACAGGCGGTCGAGTCCCGCAACTTCTGCGGGAAACTGTATGGAAATCTGAGTTGGAGAAATGACTCTGGCTTCGACCTTTCCCGTCCCCGAACGAAACGAGTCGCCAGTCGGCGAATGCAACGCCGGATCCATCAATTGCTGCATGGTGTAGGCAACGTCTTCGGCAGTGAAAGGCGTGCCATCCGAGAATGTGATCCCGCTGCGCAACTTGAAGGAGATTTCCCGGCCGTCTTTCGAAATTTTCCACGACTCGGCTAGCTCAGCCTCGAGTCGCTGCGTCTGACGATTCAGGCGAATCAGCACGCCACCGGTCAGGTAACGGATCGAAGCCGCAGCGTCATCATCCACTTGCTGAGGATTGAAAGTCTTCGGCTCGTTGTGCAGACAGAATCTGAGTTGACCGCCTTGCGCCGCGGCGAGGCCGGCCATCGCTCCCACGCAAATAACCGCGACTGCAGCCGCGTTTCGCAGCCGGGCGATGTTTCCAGAGCAATTACGAAGTCTCATGCAGCCGCTTCTTCCTGTTTCGACAGTAAAACCTGAAATGACGTGACCACCAGTATGAGTACAACCAGCGGAACAAATTTCCACGGTTCGGCGCCGACCGAAACCATGTTCTCCAACTCTTTCAGCAAACTTCCCCACGAAGGCATCGGCTCATTCACCCCAAGGCCGAGAATCCCCAGATTGGCCTCGCTCAATATAAAAACCGGAATCGAAATCCAAAACTGCGCGTAGAGCACGGGCTTGAGATTCGGCACAACGTGCACCCAGAATACTCGTTGCGCGGAAACTCCCGCCGCTCTCGCTTGCCGCACAAAATCCGAACTGCGCACAGACGCGGCGCTGGCGCACAACACGCGCGCCGCTGCAGTCCAGCCGAGAAGTCCGAGAAGCAGAAAGGTGACCAACACCGAAAGGAATGGCGACACATCCAGCGGCATCAGTGCGCGAACCGTGATCAGCAGGAAAAGCCAGGGAAGCGACAGGAACAAATCCGTCACGGCCATGGCAATTCGCGACCAAACGCCTCCCAAATATCCGGCGAGTCCGCCGATCAGCGCGGCCAGCAAAGTTGATAGCAGCGCCGCCGCGGGAGCCAAGAGCAGCGAAATTCGCGTGCCATACAAGACGCGCGCAAAGCGGTCGCGTCCGAGTTCGTCGGTTCCCAGCCAGTGCGCGGCCGATGGTGGCGCATCGGTTGCCTCACGATATTGCTTTGCATATCCCGCGGGAGCGAGCCAATTCGCGGCAGCCGAAGCGCCAAGCACGAGAGCCAGGACCGCGAACGACAGTATTCTCCCTAGCCTCATGCTTCCTGCCTGCGGAACATAGAACCGATTACATCTGCGCTGGAATTTGCCAGCAAGGTTACCAGCGTCACCAGAACCGTGATGTTCACAAGAAGCGGTAGATCGCGAGCCAACGCCGCCTGCCAGGCGAGCTCTCCAATGCCGGGCAAGCCGCATAGAGCTTCCACAGGAATGGCGGCGCCAATCGCCATGCTGACAGAGACTCCTGCTAAAGCGAGCATCTGCGGCATCACGGTTGGAACTACATGCCAAAAGAGGATGCGTGCTTCACCCAGTCCACGTGCGCGAGCGGCGAGAATGTGCGGCCGCGAATAGACTTTCACCAGCAAATTGCGCGCGTAGCGATAAGTGTGCGGAAACACGATGAGAGCAATGGCAATAGAGCCCGGCACGTTCCACAGCACAGAAAGCAATGCCAGCACCGCGGCCGGAAGGCAAAGCAAGCCTCCGCTTACGACCGTCGTCATGGCGTCGTAAATCGAAAGCCGCAGCCACGCCGCGGTGAGGGCCAGCGTCGAGGCAAGAATCCAGGAAAGTCCGAGACCGATTCCGAGAAGCCGCACGGTCAGAGGAATGCGTTCGCGCAGCAGCACGCGAACCGGCTGGCCGAGAGCGACCGAGTTTCCTAGGTCTCCGTGAGCAGCGCGGCTTAAATAGGAACAATAAAAATAAAAAATGTTGTCATCACGATGCCGCGCATTCTCCAGCGCCTGCACGCTGGCCGCGTTCAGGTGCGGATCGAGCACTCTTTCGTCGGTATCGAAACCGGGAGCCAGCCGAACCAGCGTGGCCGAAAGCAGCCCACCAAGCAACACTGTTGCGAGCAGGGACAGCGCGTGCCCGGCGATTTTCCAGCGCAGAGAGTGCATTTATTTTCCCGATGCACCCTGAGCCAGCGTGTCCCGGCCGGTATTTTGTGCGTGATGAACCTGCTTCACGGAGTACATGCGGCGGTCCGCTTCGGCGAGCAGGGAATTGACGTCGTAACCGTCTTCCGGACAGAACGCCGTGCCCACGCTGAGCGAGATCACTTCGCGGCCACACGTGTGGCGTCCGGCTTCAATAGCGGCCTGATTCAGGCGGTTGGCTTTCTCGCTCGCGGCGTCAGGAGTAAGCCCCGGTGCGGTCACCACAAACTCATCGCCTCCCATCCGGGCGACGTAGTCATAGCCGCGGCAGGCTTCTTTCAGGCGAAGGCTGAATTCGCGCAACAGCTTGTCGCCTTCGAGATGTCCAAACGCGTCGTTGATTTTCTTCAGCCCGTCGATATCGCAAACCATCACCGCGAGAGTGCTCTTCATGCGGCGCACGCGCGTGACTTCCTGCGCCAGGTGCACAAACAGGGAGCGGGCGTTAGGAAGTCCGGTCAGAAAGTCCGTAGTCGCCGAACTTTCCGCCTGCTGATATTTCAAAGCGTTTTCCACCGACAGGGCCACCTTGGAAGCGACCGCCAGCAGAATGCGGAGATGATCGGGCGTAAAAGCGTCCTGTGCAGAGTGGTACATCGCCAGAACGCCAACCACTCCATTCAGTCCCTGCAAAGGAACCACCAATGCGGAAGACAGCGTCGTCAGCTTCGGATCGGCAACGTAACCCTCTTCTACCTGCGGATTGCCGTTGATGATGGG
>JASHTD010000053.1 GCA_030040725.1 Candidatus Sulfotelmatobacter sp.
GATGGGCAGATGGCCGCGCGTGTTAATCTCAGCCAACACCTGTCGTGCCTTGCGTGCATATTCGCCTGCCGTGATCTGCTCCCTGGGTTCGACACAATCCAGCAAATGATGCGGCACACGGGCGTATTCGTCCGGTGTCGGCTTTGCCGTTCCAATATTGAATTCGCGGTACATTGCGACCGAATCGTAATTGACGATTTCTCCGTGGAAACCCTCGGCGAGTACTAGGGAAAGAGCGGTTTTTCCGCTGCCCGTCGGTCCGAGCAACACCACCAGCAGAGGCTCAGGCTTCGGCGAAACCACCGTCAGCGCAGGCTCCAGTGGATGGCTTTCCAGTAGCGAATTACGATGATGATGAGCAGAAGGACAGCAATGAAGAGCAGACCTCCTGCCTCGGTCGAGTAGAGGGCGTGGCGCACGTGCTTTCGAGAGGGATCGTCCTGTGGTTTTGCGATGGCCACGGAAATATTGTACGCCGCCGAAAACAAAAGGATCCGAGCCAATACCACGAGCGTTGGAAGTTGCCGGACAGGACTATCTGGCCCCACGAGCGAATGACTACTCCAAATCGCGCCAGTTCGGCCCGACGCCTATTTCGACGAGCAGTGGCACAGCAAGCTCGTGAGCTTTTTCCATGTGATCGCGAACCAGCGCCCGCATAATCTCGATTTCGTTTTCCGGCACCTCAAACACCAGTTCGTCGTGAACCTGCAGGGTCATCCGCGATTTCAATCCAGTCTCACGTAAGGCCGCGTCGATCCCTATCATGGCAATCTTGATCAGGTCTGCCGCCGTCCCCTGCAGCGGCGTGTTCACCGCAGTCCGTTCGGCAAATCCGCGCTGGTTCGAATTTTTGCTGTTTATATCCGGAATCGGCCGCACGCGCCCGAAGAGGGTTTTCACTTTCAGATCGCGGCGGGCTTCGTCCAGCGTTTTATCGATGAAGGTGCGAACGCCTTTGTATCTTTCAAAATAATTTGCGATGAACTGCTTTGCTTCGGCGGGTTCGATGCCAAGATTTTGCGACAATCCGAACGGCGAGAGACCATAAACGATTCCAAAGTTCACGACCTTCGCCTGACGGCGGTGGTCGGCGGTCACCATAAGAGGCGGAATGCCGAAAACCTGCGAAGCGGTCAGAGTGTGAATGTCATCACCGCGGCGATACGCCTCCACCAATAGCGGATCGCGCGAGAAGTGAGCCAGCAGCCGCAATTCAATCTGCGAATAATCGGCGGTGAGAAGAACATATCCGGGTTCCGCGATAAACGCAGCTCGAATGCCACGCCCGAGCTCGGTGCGAATGGGAATGTTCTGCAGGTTGGGATTCGCGGAAGAAAGCCGCCCCGTGGCCGTTCCGGTTTGCGCAAAGGTGGTGTGCAGGCGGCGGGTGGAAGGATCGATGAGCGCCGGCAGAGTATCGACATAGGTCGATTTCAACTTGGTGAGCTGGCGATAGTCGAGCACCATGCGGGCAATCGGGTGCTCTTCGGCGAGATCTTCGAGCACATCGACGGCAGTCGAAATCGTGCGCCCTTTGCCGTATTTCACCGGCTTGGGCAAGTTCAGACGATTAAAGAGAATGTCGCCGAGCTGCCGCGGAGAACCGATATTGAACTCGCAGCCGGCAAGCTGCTGAATTTCTTTCGCCTTCACACCAATCTCGCGCTCGAGTTCGACCGACATTTGCGCCAGTGCAGCCGTGTCGATTTTCACTCCAGCCTGCTCCATGCGCGCCAGCACGGGAACAAGCGGCAGGTCTATCTCTTCGTAGAGTTTGGCTAGTCCCGCTTGCTCGATTTCCTCTCGCAGGGCAGTCGTCAATCGCCCTGTGATGTCGGCGGCCTCCGCCAGATCGCCGCTCAGTTTGAGATTGAAGTGGCGCAGTGCCACCTCCGGCAGACGATGAGAGGAGTACGTTGGATCCAACAGATACGAGTAGAGCATGGGATCGTGGCGCACGCCTTGCAAATCGACTCCCTGCCCAGAGAGCGCTCGCATCGCCGATTTATAGTCATGAATGGACTTGAGCGGCGCATTAGCGGCGAGAATCGAACGCAGCTTTTCAGCGGCTTGAGTAGAATCCAGCTTGACGGTAATCGCCGACCCGGGAGCTCCGGAGATGGCGACCCGGCGGGAAGCTGGCACCGAGCTTAATTCCGAAATATTCGTGGAACCTGTAAGCGGTAGCATGGCTTCTTGTGGCTCGGCCATCGCAGCGGGCTCTTCTTCCGGCTCGGGCAACTCGGGTTCATCCGTTTCCACGGCAACGGCAAGCGCGGCGCCGGCCGCCAAATTGATGACCCGCTCCACGTCCGCGGCAGACTGGGCTTCCTCGTAATGCCCTTCGCTGACCTCGACAACCGGCAAGAGCTCTTTCAGCAGTGAGGTGAACTCCAGCTCGGTAAAAAGCTGGCGCAGCCTTTCAACATCCGGTTCGCCTACGTGCATGGCTTCGACGTTGAGTTCGACCGGAACGTTCACATCAATCGTTGCCATGCTCTTGCTGAATAGGATCACATCGCGGTTATTCAGCAACGATTCGCGGTAGGTTTTCTTCTCGACTTCCGCAGCACGGTCGAGCGCCTGCTCCACGCTGCCGAACCGCCGAATGATTTCCACCGAGCCTTTATCGCCGATGCCCGGCGCTCCTGGAATATTGTCGATGCTGTCACCGCGCAGGGCCATCACATCAACCACGCGCTCAGGAGGCACGCCAAGAATCTCTTCCACCTTGGCCGCGTCGCAGATCAGGTTGTCTTTCGGCGGATTCAGGATGTGAGTGTTTTCATTCACCAACTGCATCATGTCCTTGTCGCTCGAGACAACATAGACAGGATACGAAGCAGCCTCGGCTTTTCGCGCGAGCGTTCCGATCACATCGTCGGCTTCGAAGCCGGCGAGTTCGAGAATCGGAATGCGGTAAGCTTCCAGCGCGCGCCGGATGTAGGGAATCTGCTGGGCGAGATCCTCGGGCATGGCGGCGCGATTCGCTTTGTAACCTTTGTATTCGATCTCAGTGAAGGTCTGCGTCTTGATATCGAATTTGCGGACGGTGGTAATCGCTTCTGCCTGGGTATCACGGAACGTCGGCGCGGCAACGTCGAACACCGCTGCCAGATATGAAGGAGAAAAATCGTCACGCAGCTTGCGCAGCATGTTCACGAACACATAGACCGCAGCGGTGGGCACGCCCGCTTTGGTAGACATCGACCGCTGCCGCGCCATGGCATGATAGGCACGGAAGATGAACGACATGGTGTCGATCAGAAATATGCGTTCCCTGCCGGGCTTGCTGGCAGGCCGGAGCGGTCCGGAAGACTTTTTCTGCGCAGACGCGGTCTCGGCAGGCACGTCAGCATGGGCAAGTTGCGCGGATTTGCTGCGGGGGGACAAGCATTCAGTTTAGCAGCGGAAAGACCCTAGAAGTCCACCGTGAGATCGGCCTGAACCGTCTTCTTCGCGGCGCCCCCAGGGGTGTTCCGGAAGACCAGGTAGTATTTCTTGGACTCATTCAACGAAGGCGGCAGGCTTACGTCAACGGCCTGATCATGCGACGGATCTGAAGCGAAAATGGCATTCCCTGCGGTGCCAGCCGTGAAGTCCGAATACTGGTCCTCGTTGAACACGAAGAAATCAACATCCGCGCTGTGCTCGTTCGCCTGAACTCCGAGTTTGGTCAGGTACGATTTGTAGTTTCCGTGCAAATGAGGCACAGCAACGTGAGCCGGCACTTCAAACGGAAAAGCCTCGGTGCTGGACAGAATGAATGTTTTTTGCAGAACGCTCTCGCTCGAAACGGTCGGCCGATCTCCTACGCGGTCCAGGGCCGCTACCTGCTGATCTGTGGTTGTTTTTTTCTGGCAGCTTATAAGGGCCAGTGGAAGAGCGGAAACTAACACAGCGAGGGTAATACGATTCAACGTCGAACAACTCATGAGCGAGCCTGCCTGCCGTACTCGGTGGTGTAGTGCAATTGTATCTCGCCGCAGGTACCCAGCTCATCCGAATAAACCACACAAGAATCGAAGGGGCGCGAATAAACATGCAGGCTGACGGCGCGCTGATTGAGCTCGCGTGGATTGATCACGCGATGCACCGGTTCCAATGGATCGACGGCGCAGGGACGCGAGGCGTTCATCTCGATTGTTTCCGTTGCCGTAATTTCACACCTGCCGGCCGCGATATCCTGATGCACCACATGGAAGTTCTCGACCAGCAATCGCCCGATCGGCACGGCCATCCAGCAATTCTGATCGCGGTGATTGTGGATGGAACTGATCTGCCCGATCTCCCAGCAAATCGCCATGAGTTCGTAGAGGGGTGTTTTATCGATGAGATTGCGCGTGTAATGCTGGCGATCCCAGGTGAGATACGAACGAAGCGACTCGGGATCGACAGGTGTTTCCTTCAGAAACTTGTAGATCGTTTCCGTGCCATCGAAGGCCACCTCGGGAAATTTGCGCAGCTCGACGACAAAATCCTCGATCGAAACTTGTTTTACGACCGTCGCCATGAGTTACTCCGGGCAAGAGTATACCGCATGGGCATCGTGCAGAAAACTCCGAGCAAAGGCAAGAGGTTCGGCCTTGGTGCGGAGTTTCTACCCTACAATGAGCTCAATCGCATTTTTCCACTATGCCTACGTCGCAACAAGCGGCCGACAGGAAGCAACCGTATTCCGGGCTATGCCGGCCGGCCGCAGCGGAAACTGCAGCTATTGCTATAACCCTTGCAGGGCTAGCGGCGCGAATATGGATGGCCTCGGGAACGTTTCTTAATCCGGACGAGGCATTGCATTTTCGTTTGGCCAACCAGCCTACGCTGGCGCTGGCTTACCGGGAGAGCCTAACAGCGTCCCATCCGCCGCTGCTGACGTTTGTCCTGTATTACTGGCGGAACCTGGGCACATCGGAGTTGTGGCTGCGGATGCCGCTGGTGCTGGCGGGTACGGTTTTCTGTTGGGTATTTTACAAGTGGTTGGCAAAGGCTGCCGGCGAAGTTGCGGGCTTGATCGGTTTGCTGTTTGTGGTTTTCTTGCCGCCAATTGTCAGGTTGTCGGCAGAAATCCGGCAGTATGCGTTGCTGCTGGTGTTTCTGGCAAGCGCTTTGTACTTTCTGGACGATGCGTTCGAACTAAATTCTGCGGGCAGAATGGTAGCATTTTCGCTTTGTCTTTATCTTGCCGTGTTGTCGCATTATTCGGCGTTCTGGTTTGCCGGCGCACTGGGCGTCTACGCGCTGTTCAGAATTTTCACGGAGCGAATCCACGGCGGCGCGGTTGTTTCCTGGGTCGCGGGACAGTTGGGAGCCGTGGCTCTCGCCGCCGTTTTGTATAAGACGCATCTTTCAAAGCTGGGCATGGGCGATTCCAGGCCGGTGCTGCAGGGTTGGATGAGCGATGTCTTTCTGCAGCGCTCTTATTTCGACCGCGCACGCGATCACGCGGTTGTGTTCCTGATCGGGCACTCCTTTGGAGTCTTTCAATACTTCTTCGGGCAGCTTGCCGTGGGCGACGTGATGGGGCTGTTGTTTATCGCCAGCGTGGTGCTGCTTCTGCGGGAAAAACACTCTCAGGATGGTCTCCGTGCGCGATCGCTGGCACTGCTGATCGTCCTACCCTTTGCGATTGCATGCGCCGCAAGCCTGGCCCATGTTTATCCCTATGGCGGAACGCGACACATGGCCTTTCTTATCATTCCGGCGATGGCTGGGGTGAGCGTGGCGATTGCGCGCCGGTTTTCTGAAAGATTCTCTCGCGGAATTACGGCAGCGGCGCTTGTCGTTCTTGTCTGCGTGATTTTCGGTAAAGAGCGCAGGCCCCGTATGGATCGCGCGGATCAAAGCCGATCCCATATGACAGATGCGATGGAATTTATCGCGAAGAACGTGAAGGCATCGGATGTGATTTTCACCGACTACCAGAGTGACCTGGTTCTCGGCCATTACTTATGCCGGCAGCATACGATCTCGCTGGGCGCTGCGCCCGCAGGATTTGAACAATTTTCCTGCGGGGGCGATCGCGTGGTGTCGCGGAACTACAAACGATGGTGGTTTCAGTCCGACAGTTTCGGGGACGATTGGCAGCGACTGGTTGAGGATTACAATCTCCAGCCCGGAACCGCAGCTTGGGTCTTTCAGGCAGAATGGGATGCCAATCTGGCGGATGAACTGCAGAGGGACTTCCCGGAGTTTCACAACCTGGAGATCGCGCGGTTCGGCAACAACAT
>JASHTD010000054.1 GCA_030040725.1 Candidatus Sulfotelmatobacter sp.
CTGCATAACGTGCGGGTGGGCGTGCGCGGAGTGAACGAACCGGTTGAGATTGCGTCGGCAGAACTGCTGCTCTCGAAAGACGAAACGCTACTCGATAAATTGAATGCGCGGGCCGGCAATGCGCGCTGGACGGGTGTTGTGAGCCTGCCGCGAGGTTGCGGTGTTCCAGGTGCGTGCGAGGTGAACTTCAGCTTGAACACAGATCAAGTGACGCTCGCGGGTTTGCACGAGTGGTTGCGCGGTCCGCGAAGCGAGCGGCGATGGTATCAGGTGCTGGCGAGCGAACCGGGGCCGGCACCTTTTCTACGGAACTTGCGGGCCAGTGGAAAAGTAAGCGCGGGAAGGCTGCTGATCCACAATGTGGTGGCGAAGCAGGTTTCGGCCGGGCTCGATCTGCACAAGGGAAAGCTGGAAGTTTCCGACTTGCGGGCCGACGTGCTGGGCGGAACACACCAGGGCAACTGGCAGATCGATTTTTCGGAGGGAACTCCGGTTTGTCACGGGAACGGAAGCTGGAATTCGATTTCGCTGGAGCAGGTAGCT
Organism: Candidatus Sulfotelmatobacter sp.; assembly: GCA_030040725.1. GTDB lineage: Bacteria > Acidobacteriota > Terriglobia > Terriglobales > Acidobacteriaceae > Sulfotelmatobacter. The sequence continues at coordinate 544 of JASHTD010000054.1, forward strand.
GCAACGATGCACGAAGCGTGGATTTCAGGAATGGCGAACGGGAGTTATCAGCTAAAGGCGTCAGCAGCGAATGCAGCGACATTCTGGAAATCAGCCGAGGGCACTTTGAAGTTCGATGTGTGGAATGGAGCTTTGCCACATATTGCGCTGAGCGCAGACGATCCGCCGCTGCGGATTGGACGATGGCGAGGGCGGGCGCAGTGGCGCGAGGGAAAACTCGAAATTGAGGAAGGAAAGCTCGTGTCCGGGGCGAACACCTATGAGATTCGCGGGACGGCATCGCTGGCAGAGGCGTTGGATTTCAAGTTGAGCGGCGCAGGGGACGCGCATGCGGGCGCGACGGTTTATAGCGTGACGGGAACGTTGGCCGAGCCGCACGTAGCACAGGTTCCGCAGCCGCAAACGCAGGCGAAGCTGAAGCCGTAAGGGTAAGACAGCCACGGTCGTGGCGAGAAAATGCCCTGCCAAGCCTTTGGAGGTCGAAAAGGGAAAAGGGATTCTTCGACTGCGGCTACTCTTCGCGACGCGAAGAGCAGCCTTCGCTCAGAATGACAAATAGTTGCGGACCGTAGCGACGGCTCACACCCGACCGTCTCCCTAACAGGCTTACGGAACGTAGCCGGGGCCGCGGAGAACTTTTCCGGGCAGCGCTCCGGTCATCTTGCCATCGTCGATCACGGGAACTCCATTCACGAGAACATATTGCATTCCGACCGAAAGCTGATTGGGATTGTCATAGGTCGCGACATCGCGGACGGTTGCGGGATCGAAGACCACGACGTCGGCGCGCATGCCGGATTTGAGAACACCGCGATCTGTGAGGCGCATGCGCTGCGCTGGTAAAGCGGAGAATTTGCGGATCGCATCAGGAAGGGACAAGGCTTTTTCTTCGCGAACGTATTTTCGGAGGATGCGCGGGAAAGTGCCGTAGGCGCGGGGATGGGGATGCTCCTGGCCGAGAATGCCGTCAGGCGAAGTACCGGAAGAATCGTTGTCGATCGAAACCCAGGGCTGTTCGAGCGCGAGTTTTACATCGGGTTCTGACATGCCGAAGACAGCGACGTCGGCGTAAGGATCCTCTATGAGGAAGTCGAGAAGCGCGTCGATCGGAGGCTTGTGCCAGAGCTTGGCAATTTCTGAGAGACGCTTACCTTGAAGCGGAAGCAGGTTCGGATTCTGCACGACGCCGATCAGGATGGCTTGAGGCCCGGGAATTTCCTGCCATTCGTTATCCCAGGTTTTGGATGGCGTGAGCATGTCTTTGCGGATGCGGGCGCGGGTGGCGGGATCTTTGAGGCGCTCGAGGAGTTTGGCGGTGCCGCCGTCGTGAGCCCAGGGCGGGATGAACGCCGAAAAATCGTTGAACCACGCGGTGTAAGCGTAGGTGTCGGCGGTGACGTCGGTGCCGGCGGCGCGAGCCGCGTTGATTTTGGCGACGACCTGGGGCATGCGTCCCCAATTATTTTTCCCGGCAACTTTTATGTGCCAGATTTCTACGGGCACATGGGCTTCACGGCCGATGCGCAGAGCTTCGTCGATGGATTCGAGAACGGTATCGCTTTCATTGCGCATGTGGGTGGCATAGATGCCGCCGAATTTACCGGCTTCGGAGGCGAGCGCGATGAGTTCATCGGTTTTTGCGTAGGGAGCAGGGGCGTATTCGAGAGCGGAGGAGACGCCGACAGCGCCGTCTTTCATGGCGTCGCGTACGAGGGATTTCATTTGTTCGAGCTGTGCGGTAGTGGGCTGAACGTCGTCATCGCCGAGAACCATGCGGCGAACCTGCGTGGCTCCGACATAGCTTGCGAGGTTGATGCCGATACCCTGTTTTTCGAGGCGCGCGAAATATTGGCGAAAGGTTCGCCAGTCGGGGTTGATGTGGTAATGCTCATAACCGGCGAGATCGCTTTGAACGATGGCGTCATTGAGAGGAGCAATGGATCCGCCTTCGCCGGTGATCTCGGTTGTGATGCCCTGAAAGATTTTCGAAGGCAGGCGGGGATCGACCATGATGGTGAGTTCGGACTGGCCGAGCATGTCGATGAATCCGGGAGCGACGACCTTGCCGGCGGCGTCGATGGTGCGCTTACGTGGAGCGTCGGCCAGGTTACCGATGGCAGCGATTTTGCCGTCTTGAATACCGACGTCTCCGGAATACCAGGGCGAGCCAGTGCCGTCAATGATGTGGCCGTTGGTGATGACAAGGTCGAAAGAGGGCGATTGCGAGAGGGAGAGAGTAGCTGTTGCAAACAAAAAAATGAGTAACATCAATTCATAGAATTTGTGAGTCTTCATCGCTTTCCATTTCGGACTTGGAGTTGTGTAGTGGGGTACCTCGGCGGCTAAAGCCGCGAAAAGAACCCGACGATTATCGCAGCGCTGAAAGCGCTGCGCCACCCAAAAGCATTCGGCATGCCTGAAGGCATGCCCTGATACAAGGCGCTTCTTTTAGGCATCTGTGTCTGCAATCGGTTCGTTATTGTTCTTACGGCGAGTGCGGCGACTTGCGACGGCGCCCAGCGCGATCCAGGCTGCGAGCGCGAGCCATTCGTAGATCGAGAAATGGCCGGGAATCGCAGGGACAACCTTCATCAGCAACATGGCGATGGCTACCAGCAGGCCGAACGCGGCAACGAAATATTCTAATCCGGAGGATTTCGATTGGCTTGGCAGCGCGCCTCCTCGACTCAGCCGGAGATAGGAGGCGCAGGTGGCGGCCCAGCCGATAGCGCAGGCGACGGAGCCGACTTCGGTGATGGGAACCAGGATCGCGTCTCCCAGAAGCATGCAGCCGGCTGTGGCGAGGCCGACACAGAGCACGGCGACCGATGGAGTTTGATGTTGGGCGTGGATCTCGCCGGCGCGCGCATCGATGAAGCCGCGGCGTCCCATGGCGAAGACCATGCGGCTGGCGGCGACGAAGTTTCCATTGAAGCATTTGACGAGAGACATGAGCGCGGCCGCGAGGACGATATCGACGATCCATCGCGAGCCGACGGCGCGCTGGAAGGCGACAGCGGTCATAAAAGTTTCGTTAGTCAACTGGTGCCAGGGCGCAACGAAGGCAACCGCAGCGATAATCGCACCATAGAAAAGAATGCCTGCGAGGATCGCCATGGCGATGGCCTGGAAATATCCGCGCTGTTCAAAGCCGGCGGTGGATTCTTCAGAAGCCTTGCTGACGGACTCGAAGCCGACCATGAAATAGGGAACGATCTGCAGCACGAGAAGGAATGAAACCAGCGGTGCGTGAGTGAAGAGCGGCGGGAAGTTGCGGGGCGAGCCTTTGGTGAGACCCAACACAACGAAAACGAAAAACAGAATGAGAGTGCCGAGTACGGTCCAGTTCTGGAAAGTTGCGCTGAGCCGGATGCCGCGATAGTTGAGCGTGGTGAGAAGCGCGGTGAGCGCGATGCCGATCGCGAGATGCGGAAGATAAACGGGACGGCCGGCGATGCGGTAGAGCGCGAGCGAATCGAGCGAAGGAATAATGTAGCCGGCGATGCGGCCGATGGCGACGGCCTCCCAGGGGCAGACGATGAGATAGGCGAGCATCATCATCCATCCGGTTGAGAAACTGATCGGACGAGAAAATGCGGCACCGGTGTAGGCGATTTCGCCAGCAGCGTCCGGCATGGCGGCGACCAGCTTGCCGTAAACCCATCCGATGGGAAAAAGCAGCGCCCCGCCGATGACAAAGCCGAACAGAGCGCCGAGGGCGCCGCCGCGGGAGAGCCAGTCGTCCATGATGACGAGCCAGCCGACGCCAACCATGGTTCCCCAGCCGAGCGCGAAATAATCGATGAGGCGAAGTTTGCGGGCGAGATGGGACATGGAGACGCGTTCGATCGAGTCAGCCGAGCGAGGGCGAATTATAAAGCATGGAGCGGGTTGAGGGTGGTAAGTGGAATGCATCGCCCACCCTTCGCCAAGAACCAGGCGAAAGGGCGGGGCAACCGGCGCCGGATCCTCATGAGATCCCTCGCCCCGCTGGTGAATGCGCGGGGCTTCGGGATGACGCCCAGGAGTGAGCAGATTTTCGGGTCATGCCCGCCGCTAAAGCCGGACTGAGGGCGGCTGTCCCTAGATGAGCGTGGTAGTATCGACAGTACCCTCGCGTGGCGCTCCAGAAGTGATTTTGCATCGCAGTCCAGTACCTACGTAGGACTCATTCAGAGAACGATGACCACTTCCACCAAACGTAAGCGCGTGCTCAGCGGCATGCGTTCGACCGGAAAACTGCATCTTGGAAACTACGTGGGCGCGCTCGATAACTGGGTGCGCATGCAGGATGAGTATCAGTGCTTTTTCGAGATCGCCGACTGGCATGCGCTGACCACCGATTATGCTGACACTTCACGGGTGAAGCAGAATTCGATCGAGGTAGCACTGGACTGGCTGGCGGCAGGGCTCGATCCAGAGAAATCGGTGATCTTTATTCAATCGCACGTGCCGGCGCATGCCGAGCTGCATTTGCTGTTTTCGATGATCACGCCGCTGGGCTGGCTGGAGCGCGTGCCGACGTATAAAGAGCAGCGGGAAAACATCAAGGATAAAGATTTGGGGACGTACGGATTTTTGGGTTATCCCGTGCTGCAGGCGGCTGACATTCTGGTTTACAAGGCCGATGTGGTTCCGGTGGGGGAAGATCAGGTGGCGCACGTTGAGCTGACGCGGGAGATCGCGAGAAGGTTCAATGGATTTTACGGGGAGGTTTTTCCCGAGCCACAATCGCTGCTGACGATTGCGCCGAAGTTGCCGGGAACGGATGGGCGAAAGATGTCGAAGTCGTACGGCAATACGATCATGCTGACCGATCCGGAGCCGGTGGTGCGGCAGAAATTGAAGACCATGGTGACCGATCCCGCGCGAGTGAAGCGGTCGGATCCGGGTAATCCAGATGTTTGCCCGGTGGGCGATCTGCACAAGATTTTCAGCAGCAAAGAGACGATGGCGAAGGTGAACGAGGGCTGCCGGTCGGCGGGCATCGGGTGCATTGAATGCAAAGGCTGGGCGGCGGATGGGCTGGTGCAACTGTTGAGTCCCATGCAGGAACGGCGGA